>JALRFN010000208.1 GCA_023268425.1 Burkholderiaceae bacterium
GAATCAAGCGGCCGCCCAACCAAATGCCAGGCAGCGAGCCGCTCAGCAAGCAGGCCAACAAGGTCCAGTCAACGCTGCCCAGGGCGGCGTGACCAAGTCCGGCCAACAAGGTCAGGGGCACGGCATAGGCGATGTCTGCCGCCACGATGCGCGGCAGCGGCAACTGCGGAAACAAGAGCAACAAGACGGTCACGCCAATGGCCCCGGCGCCTACCGAGGTGATGGTCACCAGCGTGCCAATGGCAGCGCCAAACGCCACAGCCCAAGCCGGGTGGGGCAAACGCGAAACTGCGGGTGCAGGGTGGGTGTGGCGCCAGGCCTTGTGCAAGGTGGCGGCAGCGGTGAGCACCAAGGCGGCGCCCAAGAGGGTGCGCATGCTGCTGTGCACCGCTGCACTGGCAGGGCCGACATGGTGCAAAGCCCACAGCGTCAGGGCGGCGGCGGGCAGGCTGCCTAAGCTCAGGGGCAGCACGGCGGCCCACGGGACTTCACGGCGTCGTGCCAGTGCGGCGACGCCACCAGCTTTGGTGACCGCCGCGAACAACAAATCGGTGCCGACGGCGATGTGCGGCGGCACGCGAAAGCCAAACATCAACACCGGCGTCATCAATGAGCCGCCGCCAACCCCGGACAAGCCGATGATCAGGCCGATGGTCAAGCCAGTGAGAACCAGTGCGAGTGCTTCCATAGGGGCTGCACTCTAGGGTTTGCCCTTTATTTCTCAAACGACTTTGTTTTCATGACTTTATGGTCTGAGGCTATAAAGGAGACCGCCAGTGTGTGAGGCCGCTCAAAAACTGGCCCGGTGATCGCGCCAGCGACGCCAGGCTTTCTCCAGTTCGATCAGCGCAAACGTGGCCAGCCCCATGAGCGTGATCAAGCCCCAAGTCACGGCGTCCAGCGCTGCCGTGCCGAATACGGCTTGCAGCGGCGGCCAGTAGACGAACAAGGCTTGCGCCAAGGCCAAGGCGCCACTCACCCACCACACCATGGGGTTGCCGTGAAGGGTTTCGGCGCGCAGTGCGCTTTGGGTGAAATGCCTGGCGTTGAACAGGTAAAACCACTCGGCCACGATCATGGTGTTGACCGCCGCGGTGCGCGCGGTGGCCAGATCACCGCTGTGTGCCAAAGCCCAGTTGAACACGGTGAAGGTGCTCAGCACCATGAGCACCGACATCAAGGCGATGCGCTGCACCAGTGCGGCGGTGAGCAGTGGTTCACTGGCGAGGCGGGGCGCACGTCGCATCACCCCGCGCTCAGCCGGTTCAAAGGCCAGCGCCAAGGCCATGGTCACGGCGGTGATCATGTTGACCCACAAAATTTGCGCGGCGCTCATGGGCAAGGCCCAACCCAGGGCGATGGCCAACAGCATCACGCCCGCTTGCCCACCGTTGGTCGGCAGGATGAACAACAGCGATTTTTTGATGTTGTCGAACACCACTCGGCCTTGGCGAACGGCTTGGGTGATGGTCGAGAAGTTGTCATCGGTCAGCACCAGGTCAGAGGCTTCGCGGGCCGCGTCAGTGCCTTTGCCACCCATGGCCACGCCGATGTTGGCCGCCTTCAATGCTGGTGCGTCGTTGACGCCATCGCCGGTCATGGCGACCAAATGCCCATTCGCTTGCAAGGCCGCGACCAAGCGCAGCTTGTGCTCAGGGCTGGCGCGGGCGATGACGTCGACTTCGAGCGCCACGCGGCGCAGCGTCTCATCATCCATGGCCTCGATTTCTTCACCAATCAAAAAGCGCTCGGCTCGCAAGCCCAGGCGCGCGCCAATCGAGGCGGCGGTGATGCCGTGGTCGCCGGTGATCATTTTCACTGTGATGCCCGCCGCTTGGCACTGCGCCACCGCCGCAACCGCTTCGTCGCGTGGGGGGTCGATGATGCCCACCAGCCCCAGCAATTCAAAGCAGGCTTGGATGTCGCTGTGCTCGATGTGGGTGAACTCGGGCGCGACCCGACAGCGCGCCAATGCCAACACCCGTTCGCCAGCTTGCGCCGCGCGCGCGATGCCGTCTAGCCAGCCTTGGGCGTCCAGGGGCTGACCAGCGCCATCGACGCAAAGGGGCAAGACGCGTTCGGGCGCGCCCTTGAGGTAGATGAGGTGGCCTGCCTCAGGTGTCGCGTGCAGGGTCGCCATGAAGCGGTGTTCAGACTCAAAGGGAATCGCGTCCAGGCGCGGGTGAGCGGCTTGCAGGGTCTGTAAATCCACCCCAGCCTTGAGGCCCAAGGCCAACAATGCGCCCTCGGTGGGGTCGCCGTGCAAAACCCAGGTCTGCTCGTTTTGCAGCCGCAACTCGGCGTCGTTGCACAACACGGCGCAGTGCGCCAAGGCCAGCAAGGCAGGCTCTTGCTCGGGGGCGACGGGTTGATCTTGGTGACAAAAGCGGCCTTCTGGCGTGTAGCCGCT
>JALRFN010000275.1 GCA_023268425.1 Burkholderiaceae bacterium
GTCAATCAGGTTGCTTTGGTTCAGCGCATCGACATCCAGCCAACCCGCTTCGGCGTAGGGGCGAATTTGGGTCAACCACGCGTGCCACAGTTGCTGTTGTGCCAACAAGGCCTGATGGGCCTCGTGCGCGTCGACCTCAACAAAGCGCACCACGCGCTCAGGGGGCAGGTGCGCCCAGCGCGGCAAGTCAGCGCTGATGACGGTCGCGATTTTCGGGTAACCGCCCATGGTTTGGCAGTCCGCCAACAAAACAATGGGTTGTCCATCGCCGGGCACTTGGATGGCGCCAGGGGCAATGCCATCGGAGACGATATCGCTGGCTTGCGCGTGGATGTGGGCCAACCGAGGCCCGCTCAAACGCACGCCCATGCGGTCTTGGGCGCGGGTGGTTTGCCAGTTGCTGCTGAACAAGGTCTCCAAGGCCTCGGGCGTGAAGTGATCGCTTTGTGGACCGAGCATGACGCGCATGGGTTCGTCTGCATAGGTCCAGGCTTGAAGCGCTTTTTTGCTCGGCTCGTGGTGTTGGGCGCCTGAGTCGCCATTGCTCAAGGTGTCGCCGTTTTGCAGCGCACGGCCGTGGATACCGCCCAAACCAACGCGCGCATAGGTCGCAGCCGAGCCCATCGAAGCCTGAACTTGCCAGCCCGACGCACTCGCCAGGTACGCGCAGCCGTCGTTGGCGGCGCCGATGTGCAGCGTGTCGCCCGCTTGCATGGTGAAGGCGCACCAAGGCGCCAGCACCTGGCGCAAGCCGCTGGCGCGGGTCAGGGTGGCCGTGATGTCGCCCGCCAGTGCAACGCGGGTTTGACCCTGACGCAGTTGCAGCTTGGGGCCAAGACCGCGGATTTCTAAACACGCGGCGTGTAGGGGGTTGCCCACCAAGGCGTTGGCCGCGTGGGCCATGTGCGCGTCCAGCCAACCCGAGACGGGCACGCCTTGGTGGCGAAAGCCGTAGCGCCCCTCGTCTTGGATGGTGTTGCCCATGCCCCCGTCGATGACATCAAAGCATGCACTCATGGCGTTTCGCCTCGAAATCGTTGGCGGAAGGCCACATCACTTGACTGCGCGCGCAACAGTGATTGGCACTCGGCTTGGTCTACCGCATAAAAACGCACAGCGTCACCGGCTTGCAGCAGCGCTGGCGCGTCTGCGTCGCGAGGGTCAAAGAGTTGAATAGGCATGTGGCCCAGCAGGTGCCAGCCGCCGGGGCTGGCCCAGGGGTAGACGCAGGCCATGGCTTGTGCGATGGCCAAGGTTTGCGCGGGTACTTGGGTGCGCGGTGTGCTCAGGCGCGGCAGCCGCAAAGCCTCAGGCAAGCTGGCCATGTAGGCAAAGCCCGGCATGAAGCCCATGGCGTAGACCTGTAAATCGGTGTGGCTCAGGGTGTCGATGAAGTGCGCGACATCTGCACATGTGCGTTCGGCTACGGCGTTCAAGTCCAAACCATGTTCGCCGCCGAAGTACACGGGCAGGCGCCACTGGCGGGCGCTTCGCGTCCAGCCTTGGGTTTGGTCGGCCCATTGCA
This sequence comes from Burkholderiaceae bacterium, assembly GCA_023268425.1. Lineage (GTDB taxonomy): Bacteria > Pseudomonadota > Gammaproteobacteria > Burkholderiales > Burkholderiaceae_C > RS62. Next base: position 1,526 of record JALRFN010000275.1, read on the forward strand.
AGAGCTGTTGACCAATGGCGTGGGCCTCCACCCGCAGCGGGTCAAAGTACACGGTAACCGAGCGAAAGGTCGGCACGATGTCGCGAATGGCGGGCTTCTCGTGCCAGGCCGTGCGGGCCATTGCGGCCAAGGCCTGGCAGCGCTGGTTGATCTCGGCGTCAATGCTGGCGCCCAGTTCCAGCGACCAGGCCGCGTCACCCATGGCAAGCAAACGGGGGTAGTGCACAGTCATGGGCATGGGGGCAAGGTTTGAACGCTTGGAAAGTGTTGCAGCTGGGCGTCAGCCAGAGGATTGGGCCTCGTTGGCCAGCGGCCTGGGCTCACATCTGGCTGGGCAACCACAGCACGATTTGGGGAAATTGGTAAATCAATGCAACGGCAGCCAGCATCAGCGCGAACATCGGAATCACCGTGCGCGAGATGTAGGCCATGTCACGCCGCGTCAGGCCTTGCAAGACGAAGAGGTTCAGCCCCACGGGCGGTGTGATCTGGGCCATTTCAACGACCAACACAATGAAGATGCCAAACCAAATCAAGTCGATGCCCGCGCTTTGGATGGTGGGCAGCAAGACACCAATGGTCAGCACGACCATGGAGATGCCGTCGAGGAAACAACCCAACACCAAGAAAAACAGGGTGAGCACTGCGATCAAGGCCCATGGCGACAAGTGCAGTTGGGCGATGAATGCCGCCAGTTCACGGGGCAGGCCGACAAAGCCCATGGCCAGGGTCAAAAAGGCTGCGCCGGCCAAGATCAGTCCAATCATGCAGTACACCCGACAGGCGGCGGCCAGGCCTTCGCTGAAGCTGCGCCAGTCCAAGGAACCCTCTAAGCGCGCCAAGGCCAAGGAACCCATGACACCGATGGCTGCGGCCTCAGTGGCTGTGGCCACGCCGCTGTAGATCGAGCCCAGCACCGCCAGGATCAGCCCAAAAACAGGCGCCAGTTTGGAAAACACACGCAGCTTCTCTGCCAGTGTGGTGGTCGCTTCGGCAGCTGGAATCGCACTGGGGTGCAGGAGCGACCAGACGACGATGTAGCCCATGAACAAGAGGGCCAGCAACAGACCAGGGAACACGCCGGCCGCAAACAAGCGGGCAATGGAAACATCGGCGGCCACGCCGTACACAATCATGATGATCGACGGAGGAATCAGCAGGCCCAAAGTGGCCGCACCAGCCAAGGAACCAATGGCCATGTGGCTGGGGTAGCCGCGATCGGCCAACTCGCTGAGCGAGATTTTGCCGATGGTCGAGCAGGTCGCTGCAGATGAGCCCGAGACCGCCGCAAAGATGGCGCTGCCCAACACATTGACGTGCAGCAGCCGACCGGGCAAGCGGTTGAACCAAGGGGCCAGTCCGGCGAACATGTTTTGCGACAAGCGGGTGCGAAACAGGATTTCACCCATCCACAAAAACAAGGGCAATGCCGTCAGGGTCCAGCTCGAGGTCGAGCCCCAGATGGTCAAGACCATGGCGTCGCCAACAGGCCGAGGGCTGACGAAAGCCATGGAGATCAGGCCCACACCCAACAAGGTCATGCCGATCCAAAAGCCACTGGCCAGCACAGCGACCAGCACCACGATCAAACCGACGGCGAGACCAACTTCCATCTTGACTCCAATTCAAACAACGCCTGAGAGGCAGGGGGCTTGCGGCTGCGCGGCCTCATTCGCCGTGTGTGCTGTTGGGGTTGGCCTCCATGACCAACTCGCCTTGGCGCCAGCGCAGCAGCAGTGCGTGGCCCATCGCAAGGGCAAAACCCGCACACCCCACGGCCATGGTCAGTTGTGGGATCCACATGGGCGTGGCGTCGCCTGTGGGGGCAACGTCGTGAAACACATAAGACTGCCACACCAAGCGCGCGGCAAACCAAGCCATGTAACTGGATAAACCCAGGCCCAGGATCAAGACCCAGTAATCCAGCGCGGCGCGCACGCGACCGCTGGTGCGTTTGACCAAAATGCCAACGCGGATGTGGTCACCGTTGAAAAAGGCGCTGGGCAAGGCCAAAAACAGGGCAGATGCAATCGCGTAGCCCGCGTAGCCATCCAGTCCGTCAATGGACCAGCCGTCGATGAGGCGGGTCAAGATGTTCAGCGCGATGGCGGCCAAGGCGCCGATCATCGACAGACAAGACAGCAGCAACAAAAATTGATAGAGGCGGCGCAATCGCTGGTCCATATCCAACACCGTGAACGTTTTGATTTCAGGCGTGACCGGCGCGCAGCGGGTGCCGACAAGCCCGACAACAGGCGTCACGCGAGCGCAATCAAGGCGCACCGCGTGACTTGAGGCCGATCTTACTGACCGTAAGCGCTCAGAATGGCTTGGCCTTTGGCGCCCGCTTTTTCAGCCCACTCGGCGGTCATTTGTTTGCCGATGGTGGCCAGTGCTTGGCGCACGCTGTCAGAGGGTTGGCTGATTTGCATGCCGTTTTGGCGCAAGACGGCGATGGAGTTGGTGTCCACCTGTTCGCTCTCGGTCCAACCGCGCTCTTCGGCCATGGCCGCTGCCTTGAGCACGGCACTTTGGGTGTCCTTGTCCAGTGCGTTGAAGGCCTTGATGCTCACGGCCGTGACGTTGTTGGGCAACCAGCCGTTGACGGGGTAGAAGTACTTGGTTTGCTCGTACAGCTTGCCGTCGGCGCCGCTGGCGCTGGATGTCAGGAAGTTCTGTGCGGCGCCAGTGGCCAGTGCTTGGCCCAGCTCAGGCAATTGGATGGTGACGGGCGATGCGCCCAGCAGTTGCGCAATCTTGGTGGTTGCGGGGTTGTAGGCGCGCATCTTGGTGCCTTTGAAGTCTTGCGCACTGTTGATCGGAGAGACTGAATACAAAGACTGGCCAGGCCAGGGCACAGAGAACAACATCTTGATGCCCTGTTGCTCAAACACCTGCTGTTGAACGGGCTTGCTGGCTTTGAGCAAGCGCTTGGCGTCGGCGTAGCTGGTGGCCAAGAAGGGAATCGAGTCAACACCAAAAATGGGGTTCTCGTTGGACAAACCCGAAATGATGAACTCGCCCGCCGGCACCAAGCCGCCTTGAATGGCGCGCTTGATTTCGGGTTGCTTGAACAAGGAACCACCTGGGTGCAGGGTGATCTTCAGTTTGCCACCAGAGAGGCGCTCTACGTCTTGCGCAAATTGCTGGACGTTCTTGGTTTGGAAGGTGTTGACCCCGTAGCCCGTGGGCAAGTCCCACTGGGTTTGCGCGCCGGCGGCACCGGCCAGCGCAGTCAAGGCGAATGAGGTGATGAGTTTTTTCATGTGTGTCTCCTGATGAGTTGTGGTGGGGAAATCAAAAGCTGGCCAGTTGCTGGTTCAGCAAGTCGGTGATCAGCATGGCGCCAGGCGCGTGGGTGATGCAAAACGGTGGTTTGGCTTGGCTCAAAGCGGCCTGGGGCGTGACGCCACAAGCCCAGAACACCGGGAGCTCGTCGTCGTAGACGTCTACGGCGTCGCCATAGTCGGGCTGGCTCAAGTCGTCGATGCCAATCAATTCGGGTGAACCCAAGTGCACGGGTGCACCATGCACTTCGGGGTAACGCGAGGTGATCTGCACCGCTTTGATCGCGTCACTGGCTTTCATGGGGCGCATGCTGACCACCAGGGGGCCGTGGAAAGGGCCGGCCGGTGTGGTGGGTATGCGCGTGCGGTACATCGGCACGTTGCGACCTTGTTGGATGTGGCGAATCGGCACCTGCGCTTGCTGCAAAGCGTGTTCGAAGGAAAACGAGCAGCCGATCACAAACGTGACCAGGTCTTGGTTCCACAAGTCGCTGATGTCGGTAGGGGAGTCGATCAGTTCACCGTCGCGCCAGACTCGGTAGCGAGGCACATCGGTGCGGATGTCGATGTCCTGCCCCAAAGTGGGCAGCATGGGGTCACCGGGCTCGCCCAAGGCGATCACCGGGCAAGGACGGCGGTTGTTTTGACAAAAGCGCAAGAAGTCGTTGGCCCAGTCCCTGGGCAAGATGACGACGTTGCCTTGGACGTGGCTGCCGGCCAAGCCGCTGGTGTGGGCATTGATTTCGCCGCGGCGAATCGCTTGTCGGATGGCTGGGACGTCGTCGGACCAAGCGTTCATCGGCGCATCCATGCGGGGGGAGCATGCGCTGGGTTGGGTGTCGGCTGTTTGCATGGCGGCATTATGAAAATGCAGGGCTGCATTGTGCAAACAAAAAAATATTTGGTTACATCATCAATTTTTTCGACAGTTAGTTACAGATTCGACATAAATCGTATTGCGATCATGGCAGTTGAATGGGTTGCCACAGAGCATGCAGCCTTTAGTCTCAAGCTATGTAACGGAGGAACAAATGAAATACTTTTATCTGATATCATTAACTTTGGCACTTTCCGCGTGTGACGTGCCAATCATACCGGGCATCTAAATAAACCAATACAAGGTGGTCTGACGCAACTGTACCAGACGACGCGCCGATAAAACTTGCTTTGGCTCCTGCAGGCCACCTTAGAAAGTCGCTGCGGAGGCGTCCGTTAGGTTCTTTGTTATGATTGTTGTATACTGCTTGAATAAACAAACAGGGAGTTATTACCATGACAAGAATAATTATGCTGGGGACATACTCTAGTGCTGGGCTAAAAGGCCTT
>JALRFN010000313.1 GCA_023268425.1 Burkholderiaceae bacterium
AGACAACGCATCAGATTATTCGAGACAACCTGTCGTTAAGCGCCATGTACAGCGGCAACATTGAAGGAGTGCGCACCCCAGTAACTCATCTGCCCCCAAGGCAAGAGGTAGCCCATGAACGCCTCGGCCATCAGCGCCAAGAAGATGGCACAACCAAAGATCCACACCAGTTCGCGCGGCTTGCGGTAGCTGCCGTAGATCAAGCCACGGTACATGTGCAGGTAAACCACGATGAAAAACGCGGACGCGCCAGTCGAGTGCATGTAGCGAATCAACCAGCCCCAGGGCACGTCACGCATGATGTACTCGACCGATGCGAATGCCAACGCCGCGTCGGGTTTGTAGTGCATCACCAAGAAAATGCCGGTGACGATTTGGATCACCAACACCAGCAATGCCAAAGAGCCAAAGATGTACCAGAAGTTGAAGTTCTTCGGTGCGTAGTACTCGGCCATGTGAACGCGATAAGCATCAAATGCGGTGGGGAACCGGTTTTCGAACCAGTTCATCACTTTTGCCGATGCCGGCGCGTTGGGCGCGATTTCTTTAAATTCAGCCATGATGAATCCTTATGGTGCGCCCGCTTAGGCCTTGTGGTCTTCGCCGATCAATACCGTCGTTTCCGACAAGTAAACGTGCGGCGGAATTTCCAGGTTATCGGGCGCCGGCTTGTTCTTGAACACGCGACCAGCCAAATCAAAGGTCGAGCCGTGGCAGGGGCACAAAAAGCCGCCCATCCAATCGTTGGGCAAGGAAGGTTGCGCGCCGGTTTGGAATTTGTCGCTGGGTGAGCAACCCAAGTGGGTACAGATGCCAATCGCAATCAAATACTCAGGCTTGATCGAGCGCGCGCGGTTTTTTGCGTAAGCCGGCGTCGGATAAGCCTGGCGGTCCGAGTTGGGGTCGGCCAGTTCGGCCTCATCTTGCTCGAGACTTTTGAGCATGGCTTCCGTGCGACGCAAGATCCACACGGGCTTGCCGCGCCACTCGACCGTCATTTTTTCGCCGGGTGCCAATTTGGAGATGTCCACTTCAACAGCGGCACCTGCGGCTTTGGCCCGCTCTGAAGGCTGGAAGCTGCTGACAAAAGGCACGGCCACTGCGGCCGTCCCCGCGCCACCAACCGCCGCGGTTGCGATCAACCAATTGCGGCGATCGTTGTTCACACTTGCTTCGCTCATGGAATAACTTTCAACGAGATAAAAAAGAGCATGGGTCAAACCCAAAAACACCGCGTATTGTACTGAACGCCGCAAGGGCTTTTCAAATTGGAGCGACGCTCAGCAGCGTTTGTCGCTGCGCACGCACGGCTCGTCTCCTCTGTGCAAATGTTCACAAACAGTTCCCAGACCCGCCCCCCACGCTCAACACTTTGGGCAACAGTTACCATAGAATTCACCCATTCATACGAATGAACTCATTTTTACCCCTGAAAGGACTTCATCATGAGTATCGCTAGTGAATTCAAAGAGTTTGCAGTCAAAGGCAATGTGATCGACCTCGCGGTCGGTGTCATCATCGGCGGCGCTTTCGGCAAAATCGTGTCGTCCCTGGTGAGCGACATCATCATGCCCATCGTCGGGGCCATTTTTGGCAACCTCGACTTTTCGCAGCTCTTCGTCGTGTTGGGCCAGGTACCTGAGGGGACAGCCATGACGCTGGGTGACCTGCAAAAGGCAGGCGTACCTGTTTTGGCCTACGGCAACTTCGTCACCGTGGCCATCAACTTCGTGATTTTGGCCTTCATCATCTTCATGATGGTGCGCCAGATCAACCGCCTGAAGCGCAAAGAGGAAGCCGCGCCCGCCGCGCCTGCGCCCACACCCGAAGACATCGTGTTGTTGCGCGAGATCCGCGACCACCTCGCCAAATAAAACACGCGCGCAAGCGACCCTGCAACAGGCGGCCCGACGGTCGCCTGTTTTGTTTTCACCTCACGAGGGCACGTTTGAGGCGTTTGAGGCGCGGCAAACCCTGCGCCGCGCATCCATCAAAGCCGCGTGCAGGCTGTGTTCACGCGCCTGGCCCTGGCCTGCGACATCCATCGCGGTCCCATGATCGGGACTGGTGCGCACAAACGGCAAGCCCAGGGTCACATTGACGCCGTGATCGACACCGAGGTACTTCACCGGAATCAAGCCTTGATCGTGATACATGGCCACCACCACATCGAATTCACCTGCTCGTGCACGCATGAACACGGTGTCTGGCGCCCACGGGCCTGAGATGTCCCACCCTTGCGCACGCGCAAGCGCCACGACCGGCGCGATGACATCGATCTCTTCGCGCCCAAAACGCCCCCCTTCGCCCGCGTGCGGATTGACGCCGGCCACCGCGATGCGCAGGCGCTTGCGCGGGCCATCGGAGGCATCACCCACGGGCTGCACGTGCTGCGCGGTCACCGCCAAAGTCTCGTAAAGCGCATCGGGCTGTATGGCGTCTAAAGCGTCTCGCAAAGACACGTGGATGCTGTGCAACACCGTTTGCAACTCGGGATTGGCCAACATCATGCGCACGGGCAACGCGGAGATCGGCACCCCCATGTGCTGCGCCGCCAATTGCTGAAGCATTTCCGTATGACCCGGCACGTCCCAGCCTGCCATGGCCAAAGCCTGTTTGTGAATCGGCGCCGTGACCAAGCCGGCAACGCGCCCCGCCAGACAAAGCCCCGCCGCGCACTCGATGCTGCGCGCCGCCAAGCGGCCTGCCGTCGCCGACAGCTGTCCCACAGGTGGTACATCGTCTGACTCATCCAAGGCCAACAACAGCAAACGTGAGTCGCTTAAATCCGACTGCTGCAACGCTTCATGCCATTGCGGGGGCTGCACCACGCGCAGTGAATGTTCCACGTCGATCCCCAGAAAGCCGGCTGCACGTCGCATGGACGGGGCGTGCCCCAACACACACCAAGCACCCACACTGGCGTCGCGACGCTGCCACGCACGCCAAATGATTTCCGGGCCAATGCCTGCAGGGTCGCCCATGCTGACCACCAACGGAGACACTGCCGCGTCATGCTCGCTCATGCGGGGTTGTCCACGTCGATGAATTGGTGTTGGATGCCAAACACATTGGCCACCGCCTCACCCAATGCGGGCGCTCCATAACGCTCGGTGGCGTGGTGTCCGCAGGCCAAAAACGCCACGCCGCACTCCCTGGCCACATGCGCTTGGGGCTCAGAGATTTCGCCCGTCACAAACGCGTCCACCCCAGCCGCGATGGCCGCTTCGAAATAGCCCTGCGCACCGCCGGTGCACCAAGCCACCCGCTGGACGCGGGCATCCAAATCGCCGACCACCACCGGCGCACGCCCCAGTTGTTGCCCCAAATGTTGCGCCCACTCACCCAAGGTTTGCGGCGGCACTTCACCCAACCAACCCAGATCTTGGTCGCCGAAGCGCTGACCCCAGGCATGAAAACCCAAGCGCACACCGAGTTGGGCGTTGTTGCCCCAAACCGCATGGGCATCCAAAGGCAAGTGATAGGCCAAGAGATTGATGTCGTGCGCCAACAGCAGGCGTAAACGCTTGGCCATCCACCCGGTCACAGTCCCGCTTTGACCGCGCCAAAACAAACCGTGGTGGACGAGCAAGGTGTCCGCCCCCACTTCGATTGCCC
>JALRFN010000384.1 GCA_023268425.1 Burkholderiaceae bacterium
TTCGCCCAGCGCGCGCAGGCGCGGCGGACTCTACTCGGGTGGCCGCTCGCGCAAAAACACCGCAAAACGCGGCAGTCCGCGCGCCGTCACGCCCTGGTGGCGATACGTCACCCAAGCTCCAATCGCGGGCGGCTGCGCGCGCTGCGCGTCGCTCAGGCCCGTGCCCAAAGCGAAGCGGCGCCCCGCTTCATCGCGCACCAGCAAAGCGCCCAACTGCCCACGGTATTTGCCTTGCCCCGGGCGGTGGCCAACCACCTGCGCCTCTGCATCCTCAAAGGGCTTGAACTTGAACACCGCGCCGCTGCGTCCGCCTTGCCAATCGGCGCCCCAGCGGTGCAAGACCAAGCCCTCGCCGCCTTGCGCCACCGTCTCTCGCAAACGCGCTTGCAAGGCGTCCGCGCTGTCGACTTCGGCCTGTGACACCACGGCCCAAACCGCGGTTGGCGACATCGCACGCAAGGCCTGGTGTCGCCGCGCAAAGTCACCGCCGATGTGCGGCGCGTCAAACACCAGGTAGCGCAAGGCGCGCCAATCGGCCTCGGGCGCAAGTCGCGTCTGCAACAAGCCCGCCGTCTCGGCAAATCGCCCGCGCCCCAACCACAGCTCACCGTCCAAGGCCACCGGCGGCAAGGCCGCAGTGAACCAAGTCGGCGCGGTGCTCAACACCCGCCCACTGCGAAAGCGCAATTGCTGCCCGTCCCACAAAGCCCGCACCCCGTCGAATTTTTCGCTCACCGCAAAGCCACGCGGCGAGCGTGCGGGGTGCCAAATTTGCGCCAACTCAAGCCCCGGCTTGGGCTGTGCGCGCACGTTCGACGCCACGACCCATGCAGCCATGGCCGCCAAGGCATGGCGCCGCCGCCAAGCCTGTTGCGTGGTGTTGGTCATCATGCGTCCCTCCCCCGACGTGTCTTCGCCCCGATGGTTGCCTGGGTCGTGGCCAAGGACAAGACCCCAGGGCGTGAAACAGTCCACACGACTGACAAAACCCTGCTTTTGCGCTAGCGTGTGGGCATGGCTTTACTCGCACACCTACACGGCAAGACCCTGCTCGAACCCGAGCAACTCAACACCTTGCACCAGCGCTCTGACCTCTGGGGCGCTTATTTGACCCTGCACGCTTGGGCGATGATCTTGGGGGCGATGGCGGTTTACGTCTGGTGGTCCAACCCGCTCACCTACTTGCTGGCGGTGGTCGTGATAGGCGGGCGGCAGCTGGGCTTGGCCATCCTCATGCACGACGCCTCACACCGGGCGCTGTTCGACTCAGCTCGCGTCAACGACTGGGTGGGGCGCTACCTGCTCGGCGCACCCGTGGGTGCCGACATGGACTTGTATCGGCCCTATCACCTGACCCATCACCGCCACACACAAAGTGCCGATGACCCCGACTTGGAGTTGTCCGCGCCCTTCCCCATCAGTCGAGCCAGCTTGTGGCGCAAAGTCAAACGCGATTTGCTGGGCATCACCGCTTATCAGCGGCGAGGTGAGCAATTCAAACTCGAAATGGGTGATGGCCCCTGGGTCACGCGCTTGCAGCGCTTGTGGCGCGCCGAGTGGCCGTTTTTGCTCAGCAACGCCGTTTTGCTCGCCGTCCTGAGCGTCAGCGGCCACCCCTGGCTGTTTGTCACCTTGTGGTTGGTGCCGCTGGCCACGTGGTACCAACTGGCCAGCCGTGTGCGCAACATCGCCGAGCACGCCGTCGTGGGGCCCGCCGAAGACCCCTTGCGCAACACCCGCACCACGCGGGCCAACTGGATAGAGCGGGTGCTGTGGGCGCCCTACTGGGTCAACTACCACCTGGAACACCACTTGTTTTTGTACACGCCGTGCTGGCGCTTGCCGCAAGCACACGCTTGGCTGGGCGAGCGCAACTTGTGGCCGCAAATGGAAATCGCTGAAAACTACAGCAGCGTGTTGCGCCGAGCCACCAGCGGCAGCGACGACCGCTCGGGTGGTGGCCGCAAAACCACGCGGGTGCAAGCAATCTGAGGCCTGCTCACACGGGCAGGGCTGCGGTGCACTTGAGCTCGTCCAAGCACACGGTGGAGCGCACGCTTTGCACGCCGGGCAAGGCCATGATGGTGCCCATGATCAACTCGCTCAAGGCTTTCAAGTCCGGAGCCACCACCTTGAGCACGTAGTCAAAGTCGCCGCTGACGGCGTGGCACTCCAAAACCGCATCCAAATCGGCGATGCGTTGGCGAAACGCCAACAGCGACTGGGCATGCGCAGGCGCCATCGTGACATGCACAAAAGCGCGCACCGACAGGCCCAAGGCGTTGGCGTCCAGGCGCGTTTCGTAGCGCTGAATCAAGCCCAAGCCCTCCAGCCGCCGATGGCGGCGGTTGGCTTGCGCGGGTGACAAGTGCACCGCCTGCGCCAAGTCCAGGTTGCTGATGCGGCCTTGGGTCTGCAGCACGCGCAACATGCGTCGGTCAATGGCATCCAGATCAATCAATGACACATTATTTCCTCCAATTTATAAATTTCACAATATTGTCTCTCAAATTTAAATTTTTACCGAAAAATAGAAAGCCTATTGCGCCCAAGCAGCCATAAAGTCCCGCCATCCTCAACACACCACGGAGCTGCACCACCATGGCCGACTTGTTTGACAACCCTTTAGGTCTTTGCGGTTTTGAATTCGTCGAATTCGCCTCACCCGCACCAGGCGTGCTCGAAGCGCTGTTCACGCAAATGGGCTTCACCGAGGTCGCCAAGCACCGCTCCAAAGACGTGGTCTTGTTCCGCCAGGGTGAGATCAACTTCATCGTCAACCGCGAGCCCAAATCGCTGGCTGGCTATTTCGCCGCCGAACACGGCCCCAGCGCCTGCGGCTTGGCGTTTCGCGTGCGCGACGCCCACTTTGCCTACACCGAGGCTTTGGCGCGCGGCGCGCAGCCTGTGGACATCCCCACCGGGCCCATGGAACTGCGCCTGCCCGCCATCAAAGGCATTGGCGGCATGCCGCTTTATCTGATAGACCGCTTTGAAGACGGTCAAAGCATTTACGACATCGACTTCAGCTTCTACCCTGGCGTCGAACGCCACCCCAAAGGCCACGGTTTCCTTGAAGTCGACCACCTGACCCACAACGTTTACAAAGGTCGCATGGCCTATTGGGGCGGCTTTTACGAGCGCATCTTTAACTTCCAAGAGATCCGCTACTTCGACATCCAAGGCGAATACACCGGGCTGACCAGCCGCGCCATGACCGCGCCCGACGGCAAGATTCGCATCCCGCTGAACGAAGAGGCCGGTAAAAACGGCGGGCAAATCGAAGAGTTCTTGATGCAGTTCAATGGCGAGGGCATCCAACACGTGGCCCTGCGCTGCGACAACCTGTTGGCTGCAGTCGACGCGCTGCAACTGGCCGGGTTGCCGCTGATGAGCGCACCCAACGACATCTACTATGAGATGCTCGAAGAGCGCCTGCCCGGCCACGGCCAAGCGGTGAGTGAACTCCAAACGCGCGGCATCTTGTTGGACGGCTCCACCGCCGGCGGCGACAAGCGCCTGCTGTTGCAAATCTTCTCGCAACCCGCGCTGGGCCCTGTGTTCTTTGAATTCATCGAACGCCAAAACGACCAAGGCTTTGGTGAAGGCAATTTCAAAGCCTTGTTCGAGTCCATGGAACGCGATCAATTGCGGCGTGGAGCGATTGAGGGAGTTGAGGTGGCGGCCTGATTCAGCGCAAGGTCACTCGCGCAGAACACCACGCCACGAACGTCGCCGTTTACCGTTGCAAAGCGTGAGCGTGATACCAACCGCTTGTTGTGGGGCAGGTCATCGCCTCATACTGCGCTGCGCGCAGAAATCGGCTCAAACCTGCCCCACCGGGGTGACGCGGACGCTGCGCGTCCGTTGTGCTTCGCCGCGCGGAGGCTTATGACCGCTTTCATGCCTCGCCGAGCCACACATACTGGCTTGCGCTCGACTCCTGACACTTGAAACTCGGATGTAACCAATTCGCGAATATCAGCTTTAATTCTTGTAACTTGGTTACAAACACGCGATACTCCGCGGTGACGCTTGCTCATTGGACAAGACATGGACACCTCGAATTTAGACATCGTGATTTTTGGCGGCGCTGGCGATTTGGCGTTTCGCAAGTTGTTGCCGGCGCTGTACATGGCGCACTTGCACCACAACCTGCCCGAGGGTGCTCGCATCGTCGCCATTGGCCGCAACGATTGGCGACGCGAGGACTACATCGCCTTCGTCAACGACAAGGCCAAGGCATTTGTGACGCCGCCGGTGGATGAGGCGGCATGGGCGTCTTACTTGCAGCGCTTGACTTTTGTGCGCATGGACGTCACGCAAGCCGATGACTACGCCGCGCTGGCGCAGGTGATTGGGGCCAGCGCCCAGCGCGTGTACTACCTCTCGACCTCGCCCAGTTTGTTCGCGGGCATTTGCGGCGAGCTCCATGCCCACGGGCTGGTGCAAGCCGCAGACCGGGTGGTGCTGGAAAAGCCTTTGGGCCATGACCTGGACTCCAGCCGGGCGATCAACAACGCCGTGGGCCAGCACTTTGCCGAAGAGCAGATCTACCGCATCGACCATTACTTGGGCAAGGAAACGGTTCAAAACATCCTGGCGGTGCGCTTTGCCAACACCATGTTCGAGCCACTATGGAATTCGCACTATGTAGACAACGTGCAGATCACCATGGCCGAAGACATCGGCATTGGCGGCCGCGCCGGTTACTACGACGGCAT
>JALRFN010000134.1 GCA_023268425.1 Burkholderiaceae bacterium
AATCGACGACTTCTTCCGCCGTGGCTTTGTACATGCTTGCAGCTGATGGTGAAGGAGGCGGGGAAATATATTCGCTCGCCACAACTCGCGACCAAGCGCGCATCGTGTTTGGCGACGCACAGAACATGGCTCGTCAAAGTCCTGGCTTTCGCAAGCGCTTTGGCGTGACGGTCGGCGCGCACAACATGCACGTCATGTCCACCGGCTCCAAGTTCGAGGCCTTGTCGGCCGAGGGCTCAACGTTGGATGGCCTGAACATTCACTTTGGCTGCATCGACGAGCTTCACGCGCACAAGACCAGAACGGTCTATGACGTGGTCGAGACGGGCACAGGCAAGCGCGACAACTCGCTGCTGTGGGTGATCACGACTGCCGGGTCCAACCGCGCTGGCATTTGCTACGAGGTGCGATCGTTCGTGACCAAGGTGCTCGAGGGCGTGGTGACTGACGAGAGTCAGTTCGGCATCATTTTTGGGCTGGACGATGGGGATGATTGGACCACTGAGGAAGCGCTGATCAAGGCCAATCCGAATTGGGGTATCTCAGTGAAGCCTGAAGTGCTCCTTCCTCTGCAGGCCAAGGCCATGCAGTTGCCCAGTGCGATTAACAACTTCAAGACCAAACACCTGAACGAGTGGGTCAACGCGGATACCGCATGGATGGACATGAGGGCGTGGGATGCCTGCGGCGACACCAGCCTGGATCTGGATAACTTCAGGGGCAAGCGCTGCTGGATCGGCCTGGATTTGGCCAGCAAGACGGACATCGCTGCACTGACCTTGCTGTTTGAATCGCCGTATCAGGTTGGCGCGTATGTGGCGTTTGGCAAGTATTACCTGCCAGAGGATGCAGTGACCAATGGCACGAACAGCCAGTACTCGGGCTGGATGAAGTCCGGGCGTTTGACCGTGACGCCTGGCAATGTGATTGATTTTGGGTGGATCGAAGCGGACTTGCTGCAAACGGCAGAGCAGTTCGATGTGCAGGCGGTGGCGTTCGATCCGTTTCAGGCCACGCAACTGTCGACCAGGATGCTGGCTGAAGGCTTAGCCATGATTGAGGTTCGACCGACGGTGCTGAACTTCAGCGAGCCGATGAAGACCTTAGAGGCGCTGGTGCTGCAAAAACGCCTGGCGCATGACACCGATCCGGTGCTGGCATGGATGGCGAGCAACGTGGTTGGACATTTGGACGCCAAGGACAACATCTACCCACGCAAAGAACGCCCGGAGAACAAGATTGATGGCATCGTGGCGCTGATCATGGCGATCTCTCGGGCGATCAAGCCGGGTGACACGACGGTGCTGGGCTCCGACTATGAATTGATGGTGCTGTGAAGGGTGTTTGGACGCTATGGGACTGCTGAACATCTTTGACCGCTTTCGCTCAGGTGGGGTGCAGGCATCACGTTCACCGTGGGGCGATTTCTACTTTGAACCGGCAGCATCCCGAAGCATCGCTGGCGTGCGCGTGTCGCCAGATACGGCCATGCGTCTGGCAGCCGTCTATGCCTGTGTTCGCGTGCTGGCCGAAACCATGGCGAT
>JALRFN010000361.1 GCA_023268425.1 Burkholderiaceae bacterium
GCTCATCCAAGACCTGCAACTCAAACACCAGCCCTTGCGCCAAGCGGCTGCGCACGTCAGCGCGCACGCTCCAGTCTGCTGGCGGCGTCGAGGCAGCAGCGACCACCCAAGGACGCTGTGCATGTCCTTGGGTTGACGCCAACCAATTGAAGGCCAGGGCTTGCAAGGCTTCGTCCCACAGGTCCACGTCGTCCATGACCACCAAGCGCCAGTGCGGGTCAAATGCCGGTGCGGATGCCGCATCGGTATCGGCACCCAAAGCCACCGTTGACCAGCCTTGCTTGGCCGCTTGCGCCAGCAAGGCACGCAACACGTGGGTCTTGCCCGCGCCCGATGCACCCCAGAGCAACAGCGGTTGCGGCATGGCTTGTGGTTGCGCCAAGCTTTGACGAACGATTGCGACGCACGCTTCGTTGCCCTGCGATTCAAAGTTGTCCAAGCTGGGCACTGGCGCCGTGCTCAGGTCCAAAGCCAATTGCTGCATCGCTGGCGTCATGAGCGGTACAAACCGCTGCTGAGGTAGCTGTGCTTCAAACGCTGCAAGGCCACCAGCAAGACTGCGCTGGCGGGCAAGGCGATCAAGACGCCGACAAAACCCATGACGTGACCAAAGGCCATCAACGCAAAAATCACCGCAATCGGGTTCAAGCCGATCGCCTCGCCCACCAAGCGCGGCGTCAACCAAAAACTCTCGATCAACTGGCCCGCACCATAGACTGCCGCCACCGCCAACACCCCCGGCCACGCTTGGAACTGCAAGACAGCGGCCATCACTGCCATCACCAAGCCCAAGCCAAAACCCAGGTAAGGCACAAACACCGCCAAGCCGGTGAACAAACCAATCGGGATGGCCAATTTCAAGCCCACCACCGACAAGGCCACGCTGTACCAAAGCGCCAGCGCCAACATCACCGCACCTTGACCACGCAGGTATTGGCCCAAGACGGCATCGACATCGTGGGCAAAGTCTTGGACGGGCTGTTTCCATGCGGTCGGCACCCACTCCATGGCGCGACTCAAAACCGCATCCCAATCCATCAGCAAGTAAAACGCCAGCACCGGCATCAGCACCACGCTGCCCACCAGGGCCATGAACGCACTGCCGCCAATCTTGGCCGAGTTCAGCAGCGACTTGACGATGTCTGTTTCGTGTCCAGACAAGGCGGTGCGCAGCATTTCACGCACCGCTTCCACGTCAATGCCCACGTCTGCTCCCACCATGGACGCCAAAGGCATCAACTGGCTGTTGAGCCATTCCAACATGGGCGGGATTTGCTCCTTGATCAGCGGCACCTGGCGCGTCACCACCGGCACGATCAACAACACCAACAAAGCCAAGCCCAACACCAACACCACCAAAGCCAGGCTCACCGCCAAGGCACGCGGCACACGCCAACGGCACAGCCGCTCGACCAAGGGGTGCATCAAGTAAGCCATCGCAAAGGCCACCACAAAGGGCACCAACACCGGCGCAAACAAGTCGATCAGCCACGCCAACACCACGGCCACTGCCAGCCAAGCCAGCGTCTTCGTCAGTTGGGGAGAAAAATTCATCGGGTGCGCAAGTTGGAATGCAAAGAGGGCGGGCTTCGTACAATAGCGGGCTGTTTCCAGCCCCGGCGTGCCGCCCATGAATGACACGCCCCATTTTACGGTTCTCTCATGTCCCAGCCCCCCATTTCCTACAAAGACGCCGGTGTTGACATTGAAGCGGGCGACGCGCTCGTCGAGCGCATCAAACCCCTGGCCAAAAAGACCTTGCGCGAAGGCGTGATGGCCAGCATTGGCGGCTTTGGCGCCTTGTTCGAAGTGCCCAAGCGTTACCAAGAACCCGTTTTGGTCAGTGGCACCGACGGCGTGGGTACCAAACTCAAGCTGGCCTTCGAGTGGAACATGCACGACACGGTGGGCATCGACTTGGTCGCCATGAGCGTCAACGACATCTTGGTGCAAGGTGCCGAGCCGCTGTTCTTTCTGGACTACTTCGCCTGCGGCAAGTTGGACGTGGACACCGCTGCTGCCGTGGTCGGCGGCATTGCCGAAGGCTGTGCGCAGTCCAATTGCGCCCTGATTGGCGGCGAAACCGCCGAGATGCCCGGCATGTACCCGGCGGGCGAATACGACTTGGCGGGTTTTGCGGTGGGTGCGGTAGAGAAATCCAAAATCTTGACCGGCGCCAACGTCAAGCCTGGCGACGTGGTGCTGGGTCTGAGCAGCAACGGCGTGCACTCCAACGGCTTTTCGCTGGTGCGCAAGTGCATCGAACGCGCCGGCGACGCCCACCCGGGCACTTTGGATGGTCAGCCCTTCAAGCAAGCCATCATGGCGCCCACCAAGCTGTACGTGAAGTCGGTCTTGGCGGCCTTGGCTGAACACCCCATCAAGGCTTTGGCCCACATCACTGGCGGCGGTTTGCTGGAGAACATCCCCCGCGTGCTGCCTGAGGGCTGCGGCGCCGACTTGACGCGCAGCCGCTGGCCGCGCACCGAATTGTTTGACTGGCTACAAGCCACCGCAGGCATCGACGACGTGGAGATGAACCGCACCTTCAACAACGGCATCGGCATGGTCGTCGTCATCGAGGCTGCGCACGCCCAGGCCTGCATGGACACCCTGCGCGCCCAAGGCGAATCGGTGTTTGAAATCGGCCAGATTGTCCCGCGCAGCGAAGGCGCCGCCGTTCAAGTCCACGCCTAAGCGCCAACGGGCGCAACACCCGTGAGCAATTACACCCAGCCCTCTGGCTCGCGTGGTCGCTGGGACCACCTGCTGTCGCTGGACGACTTCGAGCGCGCCGCCGCCAAGGTCTTGCCTCGGCCCTTGTTGGGTTACATCGCAGGCGCCGCTGAAGACAACGCCACGCTGCTGGGCAACCGCGCCGCCTTTGCGCGTTGGCAACTGCTTCCCCGCGTGGGCCGAAACGTCGCCGAGCGCTCCTTAGACACCACCTTGTTCGGATACCGCTACAGCGCACCCTTTGGCGTCGCGCCCATGGGCCTGGCTGCGTTGAGCTGTTACCAAGGTGACCTGGCCATGGCCCGCGCTGCACACAACGCCAAGCTGCCTTACGTGCTGAGTGGTTCCTCACTCACGCGACTAGAAAGCGTGCTGGACGTCGCGCCCAACAGTTGGTTTCAGGCCTATTTACCCGGTGACCCGCAGCGCATCCGCGCCCTGCTGGATCGCGTGCAAGCGGCGGGCGCCCCCGTCTTGGTGGTCACGCTGGATTTGCCGGTGGCGGGCAACCGCGAAAACCTAGCGCGCGTGGGCTTCACCACGCCGCTGCGCCCCAGCCTGCGCCTGGCTTGGGATGGTTTGACACGCCCACGCTGGCTGTTGGGCACGTGGCTGCGCACCTTGGTCACCCAGGGCATGCCGCACTTTGAAAACAATTTCGCCGAACGCGGCGCACCGATTTTGGCGCGCTCGGTCATGCGCGACTTTTCCAAACGCGACCACTTGGATTGGTCACACCTGCGCGACATCCGCCAGCAGTGGCGCGGCCCCTTGGTCATCAAAGGCGTGCTGCACCCCGACGACGTGGCGCAATGCCGCGCTTTGGGCGCTGACGGCGTGATTTTGTCCAACCACGGTGGGCGCCAACTCGACGGCGCCGTCGCCCCGCTGGACATGCTGGAGCGGGCCCGCGAGGTCTCGGGCGAGATGTGTGTGATGTTGGACAGCGGCGTGCGCCGCGGCACCGACGTGGTCAAAGCCATGGCCCTGGGCGCGCACGCGGTGTGGGTGGGGCGACCGTTCAACTTCGCCGCCGCCGTAGGGGCTCAAGCAGGGGTGGCGCGTGCGATGGCCATCTTGCACGAAGAAGTGGATCGCAACCTGGCTTTGTTGGGCCTGTGTCAGCTGTCGGAGTTGACGCCCTCGGTGCTGGAACGCACGCCTCGGTAAAAAAGTGTGAAGTGGGCCGATACGCCGGATTCTGTGCGGCGGGTTGCCCCGCCGTGACCGCCATTCATCTGGGCCGCTGGTCACCCAAGCGGCTCGGTGCTACCTACCCGCCAACGCACTGCGGGACACACAGTGTGTGGAGACAAGCCCCACGGGTTGGCCTATTTGGTATTGCTGCGCGTAGAGATTGCCCGTTTCACCCGAACTCA
>JALRFN010000416.1 GCA_023268425.1 Burkholderiaceae bacterium
GACGCTCAACACCATCTTGCGCGACGACGAGCTAGAAGCCGCGCGGCGCATGGCGTGGCAGGTGTTTGAGGCGGGCGTGGACGCCATGATCGTGCAAGACATGGGCCTGTTGAACATCGACCTGCCGCCGATTCAACTGCACGCCTCGACACAAACCGACATCCGCACACCCGAAAAAGCCCGTTTCTTGCAAGACGTGGGCTTCAGCCAAATCGTCGTCGCTCGCGAATTGAGCTTGCCGCAAATCGCCGCCATTCGTGACGTGCTCGACCCCGAGCGCTGTGCGCTGGAGTTTTTTGTTCACGGCGCGCTCTGTGTCGCCTACAGCGGCCAATGCTTCATCAGCCACGCGCACACCGGGCGCAGCGCCAACCGCGGCGACTGCTCGCAGGCCTGCCGCCTGCCCTACAACGTGTTAGACAGCCAAGGCCGCATCGTGGCGCATGAAAAACACGTGCTGTCCATGAAGGACAACGACCAGTCCAACAACTTGCGCGCCTTGATTGACGCCGGCGCGCGCTCCTTCAAGATCGAAGGCCGCTACAAAGACATGGGCTACGTCAAGAACATCACGGCGCACTACCGCCAGTTGTTCGACGAAATTTTGGAAGAGCGCCCTGAGCTGGCCCGCGCCTCCGACGGCACCTGCAGTTTTCGCTTCACACCCGAGCCCGCGCAAAACTTCAACCGGGGCAGCACCGACTACTTCGTCAACGGCCGCGACATCGACGTGGGCGCCTTCGACACACCCAAACACAGCGGTGTGCCCATTGGCTGGGTCACAGCGGTGGGTAAAACCCACGTCGACGTGGAAGTCAACGCGCCCCTCTCCAACGGCGATGGCTTCACCTGGTTTGACCTGCAAGGCGAATTGCAAGGTGTACCGGCCAACACCGTCGAGTGTTTGCGCGCCGAACCCGCTCACGCGCAAAGTTGGCGCATCGTGCCCAAAGAACCCGTGAGCGCGCTCAAAGACCTGCGCAAAGGCACCGCCCTGAACCGCAACCGCGACATGAACTGGGTGCGCGCCTTGGAGCGCGAATCGGCCCAGCGCCTGATCCCCGTTTGGCTGCGTCTGGAAGACACCGACACGGGCGTCGCCTTAAGCGCCATGGACGCGCACGGCGTCACGGGGCGCGCCGAAGTGGCGCTTGACTTTCAGCCGCCCAAAGACGCCTCGCAAGCGGCGGATGTGGTCAGCAGTGAACTCCAACGCCTGGGCGGCACTGACTTTGCCGCCCAACACATCAGCCTGAATTGGGCACAGCCCCGCTTCATCCCGGGCTCACAACTCAAGGCCCTGCGTCGCCAAGCCATCGCGGCTTTGGTCGAAGCGCGCGCCGAGGCCTACCAGCGCCCGGCGCGTGCGTCAGCCGTTCAGCCACCCGTTCCCTACCCCGAAGACAGCCTGACTTATTTGGCCAACGTGCTCAACCACAAAGCCGCCGACTTTTACGCCCAACACGGCGTGCGCGTGATCGAATCGGCCTACGAAGTACAAGAGACCTTGGGCGACGTCTCGTTGATGATCACCAAGCACTGCGTGCGCTTCTCCCTGAGCCTGTGCCCCAAACAAGCCAAAGGCGTGCAAGGGGTGCAAGGCACCGTGCGCGCCGAACCCATGACCCTGGTCAACGGCAAGGAAAAACTGCTGCTCAAATTCGACTGCAAGCCCTGCGAAATGCACGTCATCGGCAAGATGAAACCGGGCGTATTGCAGCAAGCCAAGCGCGCGGCGCAAGAAACACCGCTGCAGTTTTACAAAACCCGGCCCGTCGCCAGTCCGCAGGCCTGAGTGCTCGCCCGGCGCCTCGCTTTTTGGGATTTGGGAGCACGAACAGGCAGAGCGAGGACAGGCGCAGACACGCTGCGAAACTTAACGCCTGCCATCAGCCGCAAATTTGGAGCGAATGAGCAAAGCGAAGTAGCGGAAAATTTGTCGGCTGCATGGCATTGTTAGATGCCGAACGCCGGATTCGATTCGATCATTGGAGATGAGTGCAAAAACACTGCTTCAGCCGCTGCGCTGTCCTCGATGATGAAACTTTGTTCTCGGTTCTTAAACGCTCGATTGGAAAGCCAATTGTGACTGCCACAGACAACGCGGCGCTTATCTATGACCAGCGCCTTTTGATGGTTGTTAAATCTCCCAACCGAGATACCCGTTTGACTTCTTACTAGCTTTTCTAAAGATGCTAGCGCGCGTTTTGCCGGACGTGAGACTTCATGGACTCCGCTAGAGTTTTCAAAGCCAAAACCAATATAGACTTTCACGCCCCTGCTGAGGGCGTTGGCTGTAGTTTCAATGAATCTCGAATCAATCACTTTGTCTGATACCCAACCAGATAGAATCATCACGCTGGCATCAGCCCTGTCTATCTGCTCTAGCATGTAGTCGTAATGAGACGAATCAGACAACAACGTAAACCTCCCTTCGTTCTTGGCTTCGACAAGAGCTTTTTTGTCATCTTCACGAAATCCGGCCAGCGCTGCCTTGAATTCGGCTAACTGCCGATTCTGTTTGGTAAAAGCGTCAATAGCGAAAAAGGTGCCCCACGCAGAGAACAGCTGCAAAATTGCCAGCGGACCATAGCTAAGTATCGCCAATGTCCAAAGTGTCCATATTCCCGCCGCCCCGGCGCCAATCAGACGAGAACCGAACAAATACGCGGCGGCGGTAATTCCAGCCACAGCCAATTGCCAATAGATCACTTCCACATCACGCCTCCATTTTCATAGGCATCTAACAAGTTATTAGTTCGTTTCTTCATATCTCGTCACATGTGACGCTCATCAACGGCGCCTTGTGAGATTGTTCTGTCATGAAATTGTCAAGGGCACCTCTAAAAAGTTGTTCCGCGAGTCAATTACTGCGTTGGACGGTGCTCGAAATCCTCATGTACTCAGTGTACACTCCGGTTTATGCGTGACTGAACGTTCCGCCACAGAACCGTCTCGCCCGCCCTCAAGGCTCCTCTTGCGCATGGCGCGGCAAGGCCTCGGCCCCTCCCCAACCCGGCCACTGTGAACTGGTCCAAATGTGAAAAAACGGTTTGACCTGTGCGGGCTCATCCAGCGTCAAGCTGGCCACGTCCAAGGTGTCACCCGCGTCGGGGCGAAACACCAGGTGTGTGCCGCAGTTCGAACAAAATTCGCGCCAATGGCCGGGCGTTGATTCAAAGCGATGTGGTTCGCCTTGTGTGTAGGTAAAGTCCTCTCGGGCCACGGTGCTCCACACCACTACTGGTGCGCCGTGGGCGCGTTGGCACAAGCGACAGTGGCAAAACCCGGTGTCGGCCAAGTCGTCGTTGACTTGGTAGCGCAATGCGCCGCAGAAACAGCCGCCTGTGTGGTTCATCATCCCCCCCTGCGCAAGCCAGCTTGACCCACGTCAACCGCCTTGACGCTGTTGCGCGGCCTTGGCCGCAGCGTCTTCTTCAATTTTGTTGTGCGTGCCTTTGATGCGCGGTGGCCAAGTGGACTTGATGTAAGACAGCACGGCGATGATGTCGTCGTCGCTCAACACGCCTTCGTACTTGGGCATGGCTGAGGCGTAGTCCGCGCCCGCGTAGTGCTGCGGCCCGTACTTGGTGATGTTGAACAAAACCTCGCCGGGGTGGTGCCAGGTGTGGCCGCTTTCGTCATGCGGCGGCGCAGGCAAGCGGCCATCGGGCAGGCGTTTTTGCCAGTTGGGCTCGCCTTTGAGGTCTGCGCCGTGGCATTGGGCGCATTGGGCTTGGTAAACCTTCAATCCCTGAGCGACCACACGCGCGTCGCCGGGCTTCAACACCGAGGGCGTCTCCAATTGCTGGCGCAGCAGCAAAGAGCCACCGCCCATCGCAGCGATCAACACGCCAACGCCGATCAGGCTTTGCTTGGGGCTCAGCGCCATCAGGCGGCCTCCCCGGTGAATCCGACCTCGTCCAAGGCTTGCACCAGCGCTTCGAAGCTGACTTGATCGTCGGCCTGCACGGCGACTTTTTTGTTGGGCAAGTCCACGCTGACGGCTTGCACGCCAGCGGTTGCACCCAAGGCTTTTTCGACGCTGGCCTTGCAGTGGCCGCAGGTCATGTCGGGGACACTCAGTTGAATGGTTTGGCTCATTTGTGACTCCAGTAGGGTGAGGTTAAACAACAGTGAATTGGCCCATCATGCCGCCATCTTCGTGTTCCAAGATGTGGCAGTGGTACATGAACGGGTGCGCGTCTGAGGCGCTTTGGGTGAAGCGCATGGCGATTTCTGCACTGCCTGCGACCAACACGGTGTCGTGCCAGCCCGCATATTGCGCCGGCGGCGCTTGATCACCCAGCGACAAGACTTGAAACAGCACCCCATGCACATGAAAGGGGTGCAGCAACATGTTGGACGTGATGCGCCAGCGCTCCGTCGCACCGAGCTTGACGCGCTGGTTGATGGTGGCCATGTCAAAGGGCGCGCCGTTGATGGCGAAGGCCCCTGCCCCCATGCGCATGCCCATGTCCAAACTCAAGACCCGATCCACGCGCGTCGGCACTTGCAGCGCTGGCGCTTGTCCGCCCAAGTCTTGCGGCACGCGGCGCATGCGGGCGCGCTTGTCGTGGTCCACCACCAAAGCCAAGACATCCAAAGCACCGCCGCCGCCCATGGGCCCTGCGTTGGGGTCTGGCGCAGCGCGCAACAGCGCGTCGTGACCGTCGGCAAAGTCGACCAAGACTTCGGCGCGCTGCCCTGGCGCCAACACCAAGTGCGTCAGGGCGACAGGCTTGGGCAGGTAGCCGCCATCGGTGGCGATCACGTGCATCTCGCGGCCATCGACAAAGGCCAAGGGGTAAATGCGCGCGTTCGACCCGTTGACCAGCCGCAGGCGCGTCAAGCCTTTGGGCACTTGCGCACGGGCCCCGATTTGGCCGTTGACCAACACCACGTCGCCGTGCAAGCCGTGCATGCGGCTGGGCATGCTGTCGTCGTAAACCATGCGCCCATGCGCGTCGAACAAACGGTCTTGCAAGACCAACGTGAGGTCGTCTTCGCCGTAGTGGTGCGGCAGGCCGCGCGCATCGTCCTGCCCGTCGACGATGTGGATGACACCCGCCAAGCCCGCGTACACGTCGCGCGCCGTGCGCCCGTGGGGGTGGGCGTGGTACCACAGCGTGGCCGGGGCCTGTGCCACCGGCAAAACCGGCGACCACCACGCACCAGGCTCGATCATCTGGTGTGGGCCACCGTCCACGGCACCCGGAATCAACATGCCGTGCCAGTGCACGGTCGTGGCCTCGCGGCTTTGGTTGTGGATGTCCAAGGCCACCTCACCGACGCGCATACGCAAGGTCGGGCCAAGGTAGGCGCCGTTGAAACCTTTGGTGGCCGACATTTGCCCGCGCCGCCAAAAGTCCACCTCGCCGGCTTCAATGGTCAGTTTGGCGCGCCCGGAGCTTGTGGTGTCCAACAGCGGCGGCATCTTCAGGTGCAGGTGTGCGGTGTTGGCCCAAGCCCGCGGGCCAAGGGTCAGCACACCCAAACCCCCAGCCAAAAGTTCACGCCTTTGCATGACAGCCCCTTTCCAAGCCAGCCAAGTCCTTCAAGATCGGGCAGTCTGGCCGATCGTCGCCTGCGCATTGGTCCACCAGCGTGGCCAAGGTTTCGCGCATGCCTTGCAAGTCGGCGATCTTTTGCTCGATTTGTGCCAAATGCTCTTGCGCCACGGCTTTCACGTCGGCGCTGGCGCGCCCCGCGTCGCGGTACAGCGCCATCAGCGTGCGGCACTCGTCGATGCTGAAGCCCAAGGCCCGAGCGCGGCCCAAAAACGCCAAGCTGTGCAGCTCGCGCTCACCGAAGTTGCGGTAGCCGTTGGCGTCACGCGGCGCGCTCAACAAGCCAATGGCTTCGTAGTAACGAATGGTTTTGGCCGGCAAGCCACTGCGCTGCGCGACGTCTGAAATGTTCATCCCTGAACCTCCCGCAAAGCCTGACCCGCGCGGCGCAAGCGCAAGGCGTTGCTCAACACAAACACACTGGACAACGCCATGGCCCCCGCCCCCAAGGCGGGCGACAACTGCACGCCCCACCACGGGTACAAAGCGCCTGCCGCCACCGGAATCAACAAGACGTTGTAGCCAAAGGCCCAAAACAGGTTTTGTCGGATGTTGCGCAAGGTGTGCTCGCTCAGCTCAATCGCCGTGGCCACGCCGCGCACATCGCCAGACATCAAGACCACGTCGGCCGACTCCACCGCCACGTCGGTG
>JALRFN010000006.1 GCA_023268425.1 Burkholderiaceae bacterium
GATGTTGATGTGCGTGCCCTGCCAACTGACGGCACAGTTCTTGGCCAAGATGGTGATGCCGCGCTCGCGCTCAATGGCGTTGTTGTCCATCACCGTGTCGACGACCTTTTCGTGGTCGGCGAAGGTGCCAGACTGGCGCAGCAATTGGTCAACCATGGTGGTTTTGCCGTGGTCAACGTGGGCAATGATGGCGATGTTTCGAATCGGCGTGCTCATGACTTGGTTTACTCTCAGACTCAATCAAAAAATCAAACAAATTGGTGTTGCGTCAGGCTTTGCTCCACCTCCAAAGGCGACAGCAAACGGGTGGGGATCAACTCCCCCGCCTTGACATGTGCGCTGCCCAACAGGGCACGCGGCTGGTCGCCCCAGACGGCGACCAAATCGGCATCGGGCCAATCGCCTCGGCGGCGCAAGCCACTCAAAAAGCGCCCAGCTTCGGCGTTGTTCAACACAATGGCAGCTTCAGATGGCAACAAGATGTCAGCGCCATGCAATTGGCCCAGGCGTTCGGCCTCTGGCAGGGCCTCCAGCGCTTCCAGGGTGACGCATTGGGGCAGCGCAAACGGGCCGGTGGCCACGCGGCGCAGCGCTGTCAAATGCGCCCCACAACCCAAGGCTTCGCCGATGTCCTCGGCCAAGGTGCGCACATAAGTGCCTTTGGAACAACGCACGCTCAGGCGCAGGGCGTCGGCTTGTGCAGTGGGCTCCAGGCGCAGGTCAAAAATCTGTACGCGGCGTGCGGCGCGCTCGCGCACTTCACCGGCGCGGGCGTATTCGTAAAGCGGTTTGCCGTCTTGTTTCAAAGCCGAATACATGGGCGGCACTTGCTCAATCGACCCACTGAAACGCGCTGTGAGCAGCGCCAAACGCTCGGCGCTCAAGTCCGGCACAGGACGACGCTGAAGCACCTCGCCTTCGGCGTCGCCCGTGGTGGTGGTTTCACCCAAACGCAACGTGGCTTCGTAGGCCTTGTCGGCGTCCAAATGCGCCTGGCTGAACTTGGTGGCTGCGCCAAAACACAGCGGCAACACGCCCGTGGCCAAGGGGTCGAGCGTGCCGGTGTGCCCGCCTTTTTCAGCGCGCAGCAACCACTTCGCACGACCCAGGGCCTGCGTAGATGACAGATGAAGGGGTTTGTCGAGCAGCAACACACCGTGAACCGGACGGCGTGCCACACGAGCACCCCGCTGGTTGGTGGGGCGCATGGTTTACTCGTTTTCTTTGCCGCGAGAGGCCACCGCTTTGGCGATCAAGGCATTCATGTCCGCAGCGCGCTCGGGCGTGCGATCAAAGACGAAATGCAGCGTCGGCACGGTGTGGATGTGCAGGCGTTTGAACAAGCCGTTGCGCAAAAAGCCAGCCGCTTGATTCAAGGCTTCCTCGGTGGCGTCGACGTCACCCACCAAGACGCTGAAGTAAATCTTGGCGTGCGCATAGTCGGGCGTGACTTCCACGGTTTGTAGTGTCACCATGCCCACGCGCGGGTCTTTGAGCTCGCGCGCGATCAGGTCGCTCAAATCACGCTGGATTTGATCGGCGACACGGAAACCGCGGTTGGGGGTGGAAGACTTTTTGCGCATGATGGGGATTCGAGCCCCCGCCACCTGAGGCAGCGGGGGTGCTGATTACAGCGTACGGGCCACTTCCTTGATCTCGAAGAACTCGATCTGATCGCCCTCGACGATGTCGTTGTAGCCCTTGATGTTGAGGCCGCACTCGAAGTTCTCGCGGACTTCTTTGACGTCGTCTTTGAAGCGCTTGAGCGATTCCAACTCGCCGGTGTAGACCACCACGTTGTCGCGCAACAAGCGGATGCGCGCATCGCGCTTGGCAATACCCGAAGTGACCATACAACCCGCAATCGAACCGATTTTGGAGACGCGGAAGATTTGGCGAATCTCGGCCAAACCGATGATTTCTTCCTTCTTGTCCGGCGTCAGCATGCCTGACAAGGCCTGCTTCACGTCGTCCACAGCGTCATAAATGATGTTGTAGTAACGGA
This sequence comes from Burkholderiaceae bacterium, assembly GCA_023268425.1. Classification (GTDB taxonomy): domain Bacteria; phylum Pseudomonadota; class Gammaproteobacteria; order Burkholderiales; family Burkholderiaceae_C; genus RS62. The sequence goes on from JALRFN010000006.1 coordinate 2,006, forward strand.
TGTCGATGCCGTTGTTCTCAGCGGCCTTGCGTGCACCGCCATCCGCGCGCACGTTGAAGCCAATCACCACTGCATTGGCCGCAACGGCCAAGTTGATGTCGCTTTCGCTGATGCCACCGACCCCGGCCATGACGATTTGCACTTTGACTTCGTCGGTGGAGAGCTTGAGCAAAGACGCCGCCAAAGCCTCTTGCGAGCCTTGCACGTCGGCCTTGACGATCAACGGCAGGTTCTTGACTTCGCCGTCGCCCATGCTGGAGAACATGTTTTCCAACTTCGCGGCTTGCTGCTGTGCCAACTTGGTGGAGCGGAACTTGCCCTGGCGATAGGTCGCGATTTCACGCGCCCGACGCTCGTCGGCCAAAACCATGAACTCGTCACCTGCTTGAGGCACTTCGCCCAAGCCTTGAATTTCGACAGGAATCGACGGACCAGCCTCTTTGGTGGCCTTGCCGTCTTCGTCCAACATGGCGCGCACGCGGCCGCTGCACTGACCCGCCAGCACCACGTCACCCACCTTCAAGGTGCCGGACTGCACCAGCACAGTGGCCACAGGACCACGGCCTTTGTCCAGACTGGCTTCGACCACCAAGCCTTTGGCCATGGCGTCGACAGGTGCCTTGAGCTCCAGCACTTCGGCTTGCAGCAAGACGTTTTCCAACAAATCTTCCACGCCCTCGCCGGTCTTGGCCGACACAGGGATGAACGGCGCATCACCGCCGTATTCTTCAGGCACGACCTCTTCGGCCACCAACTCGGTTTTCACGCGATCGGGGTTGGCATCAGGCTTGTCGATCTTGTTGATGGCCACGACCAGGGGCACACCAGCCGCCTTGGCGTGTTTGATGGCTTCCTTGGTTTGCGGCATCACGCCGTCGTCCGCCGCCACCACCAAGATCACGATGTCTGTGGCCTGTGCACCGCGCGCACGCATGGCGGTAAACGCTTCGTGGCCTGGGGTATCCAAAAAGGTCACCACGCCACGCGGCGTCTCTACGTGGTAAGCACCAATGTGCTGCGTGATCCCA
>JALRFN010000152.1 GCA_023268425.1 Burkholderiaceae bacterium
AGCGGCGAGGACAGGGGCAGCCATCTGGTCTGGACCCGCGAGCTTGAACTTTATCTACGCCGCAAGGCCATTCCTTCGCCCTCGCCGGCGGATCTTGCTGCTTGGGCCGAACGGGGCGGCGGGCCGCGTGAAGGCCGAGAGGCTTGGGCGGACTCATCCCAGCGGTGTTCGATGTCCATGGCCCGCGCGATTTGCGTGTGCGGCACCACGCCGTGGTTCAACAACACGGTCTCGCAGGCGATGCGTTGGGCACGGCCTTGGGCCGTGAAACGCACGGCTTGCACCGCGCCCTCGCCTTCCATGTGCACGTCTTGGACGGCGGTGTAGCGAGGCACCCCCGCCCGACGCAAAGCCCGCAACATGGCCGCGCCCTTGATCAGGTAGCGCCAGCCCCGCAGCGCACCGCCCAAGTGCGCCAAGGCCCGCCGAAAATCAGGTGGCGTTTGCGTTTCCAACATCGCCAAGGGCGCTGCACCGGCGGCGCAAAGCTGCGCAGCGACCAAGTACAGCAAAGGCCCTGAGCCAATCAAGACCGCGCGCTGGGTCACCACCCCCGATTGCTTGAGCAAAATCTGCGCGGCGCCTGCGGTCATGACGCCGGGCAAGGTCCAACCCGGCAAGGGCATGGGGCGCTCCAAGGCCCCGGTCGCCAAGATCAACTGCGGGGCCTCGGCCAAGGCGCTGTGCTGACCGCAGGAATAGGTCACCCGATAACCGGGCTCAACCATCCAGACCGCTGCGCCGCGCACATGCTGAACGCCCTGCTCGCGCAAGCCCGCCGCCAAGCCCAGGCCGTGGCGGTAATCGGGCCCAAGCAATGCACCGCGCAAGGGCGCCACCCGCTCGACGTCGCGGTAGATTTGCCCGCCCGCTTGCGGCTGCTCGTCCAGCAACAAAACTTGTGCGCCGTGCGCGGCCGCCGTGGCCGCCGCAGCCATGCCGGCCGGCCCAGCGCCAATGACAATCAAGTCCACGCGGGTGGTTTCAAGCGGCGTCATGTTCGGCCTCCCGCGGACGCAAGCGCACAATGGACAGGCCCTCTTCGACCTGCAAGGTGCAAGCGCGCAGCGACACGCCATCGACTTGCACCAAGCACTCAAAGCAAGCGCCCATCAAGCAATAGGGCATGCGCGGCGCACCCGACACCGGGTTGTGGCGCAAGGGCTGCACGCCGGCGGCCAACAGCGCGGCGGCCAAGTTGGCCCCCTCGGGCAGCGACAGGGTCTGGCCATCCAATTGCACGGACACGCGCGCGGCGGCCTCGGTTTCAAGAAATCGGGAATCGGTCTTCACTGAACACCTCCAAGCCCATGTCGTCTTCGCCCTCCAGCCACAGCGCAAAGCGCCGCGCGTGAACAGCAGACAGGGTGATGCCGCTGTGGCAAGTGACCAAATGGGCCCCCGGCGCCGTGCGGCTGCGTTGGTAAATCGGCAAGCCGTCGGGCGACATCACGCGCAGCGAAGCCCAGGAGCGCACCAACTGCGCTTTAGCCAAGGCCGGGTAGGCCCGAATCGCCTGCGCGGCCAAACTCGAGAGGCCCTCGGGCGTGACGTCGTCGTTGAAGCCCACCTCTTCGTTGGTGGCGCCAATTTGGATGCCGCCCTCGTCGACCTGGCGGGCAATCAAGGACGGGCGATGAATCATCTTGGGCATTTTTTCGGTGATCAAGACCTGACCCCGCTGCGGCCGCACCAGGCCGCGAAAGCCCAGCATCGGCCCCAAGACCTTGGCCCCCAAGCCAGCGGCCAAGACCAGTTTGTGCGCGGCGATGCGGCCGCCGTCTTCGAAGCTCAGCACGAAGCCGTCGCGCGTGTCGAAGCTGCGCACGCGCTTGCCGGTCAACACCCGAGCGCCCATGCGCTGCACGTCGTCGGTCAAGGCTGTGAGCAGTCTCAGCGAATTGGTGTGACCGTCTTGGTGGTGCAAGATCGCGCCAATGACCTCGGGGCCAATGGCTGGTTCCTCGCGGCGCAAGGCCGCTTGGTTCAAGACTTCATAGGGGTAGTTGCCGCCGAGTTGGGCCTTCAGGGTCTCGTATTTGGCCACCGTGGCGTGCATGCTGGCCTCGTCAAAGTACAAGTCCAGCCCGCCGTTTTGCTGCAGGGGAACGGCGATACCGGTGTTGTCCTTCAGCTCCGCCGCGAACTCAGCCCAGAGACTCGCCGACTCTTGGCTCCACGCCGCGTAACGGGGCTGGGACATGCCCTTGGACTGCACCCAGACCAAACCGAAGTTGCCGCGGCTGGCGCGCAAAGCCTTGTCTTCGCCATCGATGACGGTGACCCGCAGGCCGCGCTTGAGCAGGCCCCAGGCGACCGACAAGCCCACGACGCCGCCGCCAATCACCACATAGTCCGCATCCATGGTTTTGCTCACTCGACCCCCTGGGGAGCAACGCTGGCGCGTGACCCATCCCTGCCCTCAGCCTCGGGGCATGGGCGGCATGCATGCGCTGCACAGCTCGCAGAAAAAGAGCGCCTTGCGTCAGCAGCGAGGCGCGGGCTGGCTCACAGGCCCCGGTGCTCTCCAGGGCCTGCGCTCACTCACTTGCCGATTTGGCTCAGGATGCCTTTGCCCCAGTCTTCGCCCACGTCCTTGAGCACTTCTGGCCAAACTTCTGCGCGCACTTTGCTGGCCATGGCCGCCAACTGGCTGTCGCTGAGTTGAACCACGTTGGTCCCCAACTCCTTGGCCAAGCGCTGCTCCCATTTGCCCTGATCTTGCTCGGCCACTTCCCAGCGCTTGGCTTCAAAGTCAGCGGCAGCTTTTTGCAGCGCCGCTTGGTCGGCCTTGCTCATGCCTGCCATGGACTGGTTGGACACAATCATGTACCAGACCTCAAAGTGGGTGTTGGCGGGGATGTAAGACTTGGTCACATCGCGGAATGACGCGTAGTAACCCTCTGCGCCCGAGCCGATCACGCCTTCGACCACACCAGTTTGAATGGCAGTGAAGGCTTCTGAGAACGGAATCGGCGACGGGATGTAGCCCAAGGCCTGGCCAGTCAACTGGAAGCTCTTGATGCCGGGCACGCGCACCTTGATGCCGTTGGACTTGGACGGGTCACCCGGATTCACCGGCGCGCGGTTGAGCGAAATGCCACCGAAATACACAGGATAGGCGGCCAACATGGTGATGTCTTGCTTGGCATAAAGCTCGCCCATGACTTTGCGCACAGGGCCGTTGGGGCCGTAAATTTTGCGTGCGTCTTTCCAGCCGTTGGCCAAGAAAGGAAACGAACTGATTTGCATGCGACGGTCGGCAGCGGTGGCAGCCGGTTGCGTGGCCATGTCGATGGCGCCCACGCTGATGCGCTCTTGCACCGTGGTGTAGTCACCCAGGGCCGAGGCCGGGAAGATCTTGATATTGACTTGGCCTTTGGTCGCGGCGCCGACGGTTTCAGCAAAAGCGCGCAACTCTTTGTCGATGGTCGCACCTTGCGGGCGCACGTGGCTCATTTTCATATCCACCGCGCTGGCCATGCCGGCCGTCGCCATCAATGCGGCCGCGGCCACAGCAGTCATCCAGTTTTTCATGATCAGTCTCCTCATGTTGGTTTGGTTGGGGATCAGTAGCCGAAAAGTCTCGGCAGGAACAGTGACAGGTCTGGCCAGAACGAGGTCAAAAAAACCACCGGCACGTAGGCAGACACAATCAACTTCATGGCTGGGGGAATGACTTGGGTGACTTTGACGTCCCCAATGCGTGCCCCCAGGTAAAGAATGGATGCATAAGGCGGTGTGACTCCACCCATGGCGGTGTTCACACCCATGATGGCGGCGAACTGGACCGGACTCACACCGATGGCATCCATCAACGGCAGCAGCAAGGGCGCGATCAAAATGATCGCCGTCACATCATTGACCACCATGCCGACCAAGAACAACAAGATGTTGATCAACACCAGCAACACCACCTTGTTTTCGGTGATACCAAAGATGCTGCTGACCAGCTGCTGCGGGATACTCTCGAACACAAACATCTGGCCCAAGATCATGGAAAACAAGATCATGATCATGATGGCGCCGACTGCGGTGGCGGCCTCTTTGCCCGCCGACAAGAAGCTGCCCCAACTCAGGCCCCTGTAGATGAAAAAGCCCACTGGCACGGCATAAATCACCGACAAGGCTGCGGCTTCGGTGGGCGTCATGACGCCGCTGTAAATGCCGCCCAAAATCATCACCGGCATCAACAGCGCCGGGGTGGCTGAGAAACCGCGCTTGGCCACCTCATGGGTCAGTGCGCTGAAGCTGGGCTTGTCGTCCAAGACCAAATTGAATTTGCGCGACATCACCAAATTGGCAATCGAGAAGTTCACCATGATCAACAGGCCCGGGCCCAGCGTGGCCAAAAAGCACGCCAAGATCGAGGTGTCGGTCACCCAGCCGTAAACGATCATGGTCACCGACGGCGGAATCAATAAGCCCAGCACCGAAGAGTTGGCGATCAAAGCCGTGGCGTAAGCCCGCGGGTAGCCGCGCTTTTCCATCTCAGGGATGAGCAAGGGGCCAATCGCGGCGATGCCCGTCAAGCCCGAGCCCGAGATGGCCCCAATCACCGCGCAAGACACCGCAGCCACCACGCCCAAGCCGCCACGCACATGGCCGACGAAGGCGTTGACGAAACGCAGCAAGGCCGCCGCGATGCCACTCTCTGACATGATGGTGCCGGCCAATACAAACAGCGGAATCGACAACAACACCGGGTTGCCCAGTTGCTGAAAGCCCCACAGCACCATGCCCTTCATGGTGACTTCGCCGACGAAATACATGGTCATCAAGGCGGCGCCAAAGCAATACGGCAGCGGCACGCCCAAGGTGAGCGTCAAGACCAAGACGCCGATGGCCAGCAAGGCGATTTCAATCATCACAGCGCCTCCTGCTGCAAGCGACGCACATGGCGCGCCAAATGCACCAGCGTGTAGACCATCATCAAGACCATGCCCAGCAGCAGCGACACGTCGGCGTAAAAGGTGGGGATGT
>JALRFN010000169.1 GCA_023268425.1 Burkholderiaceae bacterium
GTTCCTGCAGGGTGGTGGAAGCGGCGAGAACGCCATCGTGCCCATGAACCTCTGTGGCGGCGGGCACTTGGTTCCCAACATTGATGTGATCGTCAGTGGCGCATGGAGCAAAAAAAGCGCGCAAGAGGCAGCGAAATATGCTCAGGTCAACGTCGCCTTCGACGGGTCTGCGCAAGGCTTCAAGACAGTGGATCAGCCCAGCACTTGGCGGCTTTCCAATGACCCGACCTATGTGCACATCTGCAGCAACGAGACCATTCACGGTGTTGAATTTCAAGACATCCCAGACTTGAAGTCACTGGGCTGCGACGCGCCTTTGGTCGTCGACTGCTCCAGCCACATCGCCTCGCGCGCCCTTCCTTGGGATCGCATTGGTGTCGCTTACGCGGGTGCGCAAAAGAACATCGGGCCTGCCGGCGTGACCTTGGTGTTTGTGCGTAAGGATTTGCTGGACCGTGCGCTGGACATTTGCCCTTCAGCCTTCAATTTTGGGCAACAAGTCGCGAACCAATCGATGTTGAACACCCCGCCCACCTACGGCATCTACATTGCGGGCTTGGTGTTTCAGTGGCTCAAAGCGCATGGCGGCTTGGCCGCCATGGAAGCGGCCAACATCAAAAAAGCCCAGATGCTTTACGCGGCCATTGACGCTTCAGACATGTTCACCAACCCGGTCGATCCGGCGTGGCGCAGCCGCATGAACGTGCCTTTCATCTTGCGCGACGACGCGTTGAACGCGGCGTTTCTCCAAGGCGCAGAGGCCGCGAACTTGTTGGCTCTGAAGGGGCACAAATCGGTGGGCGGTATGCGTGCCAGCATCTACAACGCCATGCCACTCGCCGGTGTCCAGGCCTTGATTCAATACATGACCACGTTTGCCTCGGAGCACCCCGCCGCATGAGAAGCCTGCTGGAACTGCGCGACGCCATCGATGCCGTCGATCGCCAACTGTTAGACCTGCTCAACGCCCGCGCCGACTTGGCCCATGAAGTGGGCGAGCTGAAAAAAGTCGAAGGTTCGCCGGTGTTTCGTCCCGAGCGAGAAGCCGCCGTCATCAACAAGCTGCAAGACATCAACCTTGGACGCGTGTTGCCCCACAGCATCGGTCACATTTGGCGCGAGATCATGTCGGCTTGTCGCTCGCTTGAAGCACCCCAGCGCGTGGCCTTTTTGGGCCCAGTGGGCACCTTTAGCCAAGAAGCTGCCTTGGGCTTTTTCGGCAGCAGCATCCAAGAGATTCCCTGCAACACCTTGGACGAGGTCTTCCACGCCACGGCGTCCGGCTCAGCTGACTTTGGCGTGGTGCCACTGGAAAACTCGACCGAAGGGGTGATCACACGATCGTTGGACTTGTTGCTCAACACGCCGACACACATCATTGGCGAAATCAGCTTGCTGATTCGCCACAACCTGCTGCGCACCACCGACAGCTTGGAAGGCATCGATGTCGTGGCTGCACACCCGCAAGCGCTGGCACAGTGCCAGGGCTGGTTGAACCAGCACCTGCCCAAGGCCGAGCGCCACGCCGTCAGCAGCAACAGCGAAGGCGCGCGCTTGGTCACCGAACACCCCAACTGGGCGGCGATTGCCAGCTTGCGCGCCAGTTCGCAGTACGGTTTGCACGTGGCACAACAGTCTATCCAAGACGAAGCCCACAACCGCACCCGCTTTGGTGTCATTTGCTTGCCGCAAACCCTGCAAGCCCCAGCCGCTTCGGGCAAAGACTGCACCAGCTTGGTCGTTTCAGTGCCCAACCGTCCCGGTGCCGTACACGACTTGCTCGACCCCTTGAAGCGCCATGGCGTGTCGATGACGCGCTTCGAGTCACGCCCGGCCCGCTCGGCGCAGTGGGAGTATTTCTTTTACATCGACTTGGCAGGCCACCCCTCCGAACCCACGATGGCAGCCGCTTTGGAAGACCTGCGCGCCCTGTGTGGCTTCTTCAAGATCTTGGGGACCTTTCCCGTCACCGAAGCATGAGCACTCAAGAGGCCACGCCCATCCGCAAGTTGGCCATCATTGGCTGCGGCCTCATGGGTGGCTCTTTGGCTCTGGCGCTCAAACGCGCTGAGCACGTGCATGAAGTGGTGGGCTTCAGCCGCAGCCCAGCGACGCGTGAACAAGCCTTAGCACTGGGCGTGATCGACACAGCGGCCCCGGGTCTAGCCCAAGCCGTTCATGGCGCGGACATGGTGGTGTTGGCCACACCGGTGGGCGCTTTGGCACCCACCATGGCCGCCATGACGCCTTACCTCTCTCGGGACGCGGTGATCACCGACGTCGGCTCCACCAAAAGTGACGTGGTGGCCCACGCACAGACGCATTTGCGCGACCACATCAAACGCTTCGTACCCTCTCACCCCATCGCAGGCAAAGAGCACGCAGGCGTCGCACACGCCGATGCCGACCTTTACGAAAATCGCAAAGTCATCGTGACGCCGCTGCCCAATAACGCACTGGGGGCCATCGCTTCGGTGCAAAGCATGTGGGGCATTTGTGGGGCCGAGGTGGTGCGCATGACCCCTCACGAGCACGACACGGTGTTTGCCGCCGTCAGCCACTTGCCGCACTTGCTGGCCTTTGCTTACATCAACGGCCTGGCTGATCAAAGCCGCTTGGAACAGTTTTTGGCTTTGGCCGGACCCGGGTTTCGCGATTTCACACGCATCGCCGGGGCGCACCCCGAGATGTGGCGCGACGTGTACTTGTCGAACCGCGAAGCCATTCGTGACCAACTCGATCATTTCAAGTCGGCGCTGGCCCGCTTTGAACAGGCGCTGGATACCCATGACGCACACGCCTTGATGGCCTTTGTTGAACGCTCGCGTGACATCCGCGCGCCCTGGCAACTCAATGCGGCGATCCCAAGACGCGACGACCTCACGCAACAGTAAACAGCCTCCGCTTGTTGCCGCTTGGCACAGCGCCCTCTCCTCACAGCCTGACATGTACTCGACTGCCTATCTTGATTTGCCGCCATTGCGCGCTGCCCACGGCTCGGTGCAGTTGCCTGGCTCCAAAAGCATCTCCAACCGTGTGCTGCTCTTGGCTGCGTTATCCGACGGTGAGACGACCATTCATGACTTGCTGGTCTCCGATGACACCCAGGTCATGCTGCAAGCCCTGGAAGTACTGGGCTGCGGCATCACCCGCCACAGCGCCACTCGTGTCAGCGTGAGCGGTCTGGGGGGCAAATTGCGTGCGCGCGAAGCGGCGCTGTTTCTGGGCAATGCGGGCACCGCCATGCGGCCCTTGACTGCTGCTTTGGCGGTATTGGCCAGCACGCAAAGTGGCGTCTTTGAGTTGTCGGGCATCCCACGCATGCACGAACGCCCCATCGGCGACTTGGCCGATGCGCTGCGCGAATTGGGTTGCCCTGTGACGCACCTGCGCCAAGTCGGCTACCCGCCATTGCGCGTGGGCGACGGGCAGGCACACGCCTTGAACTTGAGACAAGCCATACGAGTGCGCGGCGATGTGTCCAGCCAATTTTTAACCGCGCTGTTGATGGCACTGCCCTTGGTCGCTGCGCAAGATGTGCGCATCGAAGTGATCGGCGAATTGATCTCCAAGCCCTACATCGCCATCACGCTGGGCATGTTGGCGCGATTTGGTGTGCACGTCACCAACCACGACTGGCGTGCCTTCACCATCCCTGCCGGCAGTCGATATCAGAGCCCCGGCGAGATCCACGTCGAGGGCGACGCCTCCTCTGCGAGCTATTTCATTGCCCTGGGCGCCATCGCCGCCACCGGCGAGGACGCCATCACCATTCGCGGCCTGGGGCTGAACGCGGTGCAGGGCGACATCCGCTTTATCGAGGCGGCGCGCGCCATGGGCGCCACTGTTGAGGGCGACGAGCAACATTTGAAGGTGCGTCGGGGCGCGTGGCCATTGCGTGCCATCGACCTGGACTGCAACCACATCCCCGACGCCGCCATGACCCTCGCTGTGATGGCGCTCTACGCCGATGGCCCCACCACGCTGCGCAACATTGCCAGCTGGCGGGTCAAGGAGACCGACCGCCTGCATGCCATGGCTGCAGAACTGTCCAAAGTGGGCGCCCTAGTTGAAGAGGGCGCCGACTACTTGCGCATCACGCCGCCCCAACAGTGGCAGCAGGCGCAAATCCATACCTACGATGACCACCGCATGGCCATGTGCCTGTCGCTGGCGGCTTTCAACCCAGCGCGGCTGCCTGTGCGCATCGAAGACCCCAAGTGCGTGGCCAAGACGTTTCCAGACTATTTCGAAACCTTGTTTGCAGTGGTCACCCCAGAGCGGGTGCCCGTGCTGTGCATCGACGGCCCCACGGCCTCTGGCAAAGGCAGTTTGAGCCGCGCCGTGGCCGAGGCGCTGGGCTACCACTGGTTGGACTCCGGTGCACTGTATCGGCTGCTGGGCTTGGCCGCAGAGCAAGCTGGTGTGTCCACTGAGACCGAGGCCCTGCAGGCACCTGGCGCTGCCGCACGGGTCGCGGCGTGTTGTCGTGACTGGTCGGTGCGATTCGTCGGCGAACAAGTGTGGTTAGATGGCCAAGATGTGACCACCGAAGTGCGCAGCGCCGAAGGCGGTCAGCGTGCCTCGCGCATCTCTGTTTTCCCCGAGGTGCGGCAGGCCTTGCTAGACGCCCAACACGCCTTCGCGCGCTTGCCGGGACTGGTGGCCGATGGCCGCGACATGGGCACAGTGGTGTTCCCAAAGGCGCCGCTCAAGGTGTTTTTGACCGCCAGCGCTGAGGCGCGCGCGCAACGGCGGCATAAGCAATTGATTTCAATGGGTATTTCTGCTAGCATTGACAGTCTTTTGCTGGACTTGCAGGAGCGAGACGATCGGGATCAAAACCGCAGCGCTTCGCCCCTTCGCCCAGCGACAGATGCCCAGCCCTTGGACAACACCGACTTGAGCATTGAAGCCTCTTGTCAACAGGTGTTGGACTGGTGGTCTGAGCAAACCGGCTTTGCCTCAACACGCCGTTGAAGCGCTGCCTTTGGCCCCGTCATTTGCGCCCCGCTGCCTCGTCAGCACCAACTGCCGGGTGAACAACCTGAAGCGACGTCAACTCGCTACACCTCAACCGCTGCTGTTCATTGTTGCCTGTTGTACCCACCGCTGACGCGTGTGGAGGCCAGTAGTCAAGGAAATTTCATGTCTGAATCTTTTGCCGCCCTTTTTGAAGAGTCGTTGCAACGCGCCGAAATGCGCTCCGGTGAAGTCATCACCGCTGAAGTCGTTCGCATCGATATGAACCACGTCGTGGTCAATGCAGGCCTCAAGTCCGAAGCCTACATCCCACTGGAAGAGTTCAAAAACGACCAGGGCGAATTGGAAGTCCAAGTGGGTGACTTCGTGTCTGTGGCCATCGACTCGGTCGAAAACGGCTACGGCGACACCTTGTTGTCGCGCGATAAAGCCAAGCGTTTGGCCTCTTGGATGTCGCTGGAAAAGGCGCTGGAGTCTGGCGAATTCGT
>JALRFN010000176.1 GCA_023268425.1 Burkholderiaceae bacterium
GGGCTTCTACGGCATCTCCGGTGGCAACGATTACTACCCCGAGCTTCTCGACGGTGAGGCCGTACCCACCACCAACGACGACGGCTCGGTGACCATTGCCTACACGCTGCGCTCCGGCGCGATGTGGAGCGACGGCACGCCCGAGCAACAAGAAAAATACCTGCCCGCGATGGCCGCTGGTGAGTTGATCGCCTCGTTTGCGCTCACCGAGCCCGACGCCGGCTCTGACGCGGCATCGCTGCGCACCACAGCGCGCCGCGAAGGCGACGTTTACGTGGTCAATGGCACCAAGCGCTACATCACCAACGCGCCGCACGCCGGTCTGTTCACGCTGATGGCCCGCACCAACCCCGAGGACAAAGGCGCGGGCGGGGTCAGTGCCTTCATCGTGCCCGCCGATTTGCCTGGCATCACCGTGGGCAAGCCCGACCAAAAAATGGGGCAACGCGGCGCCCACACGGCAGACGTGATTTTTGAAGACTGCCGCGTGCCCGCCGAACAGCTGATTGGTGGCGTCGAAGGCCAAGGCTTCAAGACCGCGATGAAGGTGCTGGAAAAAGGCCGCATCCACATCGCCGCGATTTGCGTGGGTGCTGCCCAGCGCATGTTGGACGAGGCCCTGCAGTACGCCACCGAGCGCAAGCAATTTGGCCAAGCCATCGTCAACTTCCAGTTGGTGCAAGCCTTGCTGGCCGATAGCCAGGCCGAGGTGTACGCGGCACGCTGCATGGTCATCGACGCCGCACGGCGCCGCGATTTGGGGCTGAACGTGTCCACCGAAGCGTCGTGCTGCAAGATGTACGCCTCTGAAATCTGCGGCCGCGTGGCGGATCGTGCGGTACAAGTGTTTGGCGGCATGGGCTACATGGCCGAAGGCCGCATCGAACGCTTCTACCGAGACGTGCGCTTGTTCCGCATTTATGAGGGCACCACCCAAGTGCAGCAAATTGTCATTGGCCGCAACCTGGCCAAAAACGGCACCATCGCGCCCGCGCCCGTTTGAGGCCAGTGTCCGCCAAGGCGGGGGCTTGGTGGGGGCAACTGGCGCTTGAGATCAAGCCTTGAGATCAAACGCCAGGGCGCTCGCACTATTGGGTGAACAACAAGCCTGTGCGCAGGTGTTGGGCTACCTCGCGATAAACAGGCGCTTCGCGCTCGTAGTCTTCGGTGGTGCACACGTGGTGCGCCTGCGTGCGCACAAACGCGCGCCAACCCGTGATGGTGTTGCCTTGCTGCTCGTAGTGCGCCTCAAAGTGCATGCGCCCCGGGATGTCGCGCTGGAAGTCTTGGGGTACTTTGACGAGCTTGTACTTGGGGTCGAACTGGAAAGTGAATGTTTCGCGCACCGACTTCGGCGTACACAGCTTGTCAAACCGGCGTGATGGTGTTTGAAAATCGCCCATATTGCGCACAATGCTCAAGGCGTCTTGGGTCATTTGCAGGCTGGGATTGAGCTGGCCGCCACTGGGGTCGGGCAGAAGGTTGGTGATCGTGGCCTCCGCGTCAAAGGCTTGTGTTTGCTGCTGCCGTTGAATCGGGTCATACCGCAAGAAGCCACGGCCCTGCCAACCCGCTTGACCGAGTATTTTTGAGACGGCAATGGCGTTGGCCGCAGGCGGGATGTCTTGAAGCCGATCTTGCATGGCGGTGGCGCTTTGTCCCCAGCCTTGAGCCTTCATGGTCACTTGAGCACGGCCATCGGCATCGATGGTCCAGTGCGTGTTGACCACCAATCGGTTTTGTTCGGCTGTGAAGGCAGGGGTGTGCATGCGTTGGGTGCCCGACTTCAGGCCGACCAAGACAGGCTTGTCGCTGTCTTCGAAGGGCAGCGCACCGAAGGGGATGTCGCGGGCCGTGCTGTCGACAAAAAGCTTCAAGCCGGGGAGGTAGGTGATGACGTGGTTGAATGCACTGATGGCCGCAGGGGGCAAGACGTAATCTGACCCCGTAGATATCAGCGCGGGTGCCGCCTCAATGTTTGCGGCCGCCAGCAAGCTGTGCAACAGCAAAGTGTGGTCTTTGCAGTCGCCGTAACCGTTTATCAAGATGGACGCGACGTCGTGCGGCACAAAGCCACCCGTGCCGAGGAAGACGGCGACGTATTTGATGTGGCTACGCACCCAGTCGGTGATCGCTCGGGCTTTGTCGTGATCGCTGTTGAGGCCTTGAGTCAGCTTTTGCGCGAGCGCTTGAACCTCGGGCGTGGGGGACATTTTGTCGCGCATGACGCGAGCAAATGCATCGCCCAAGTCTTCCAGGCGCGGATAGGTCGAGGCCAAGACGCGGGGGACCCGTTTGGATGTGTTGGCCCAGTTGGGCTCGGCAGGGATGGCTGTGCTGGGACCGTACTCGGTAGACCATCGCTCTTGCCCGTTGGACACGCTGTGCTGGGTGTTGAGCAAAGGCGTTTCAACGTGAAGGTGCAGCGATTGCGGCGCCTCAATCGTCCAAGCAAAGTGTTGGATGGGTTGCGTGGGTTCCACCGAAGCCTGGGTCCAAAGTCCACCAGGTAGGGCAGCCTGTTTGGTGGTGGTGCGCGTGGTGAACGCGATCTGATCGCCGACTTGGAGGTCGGGGAAGTTCACCTGAATGAGGTCAAAGTCCTGCCAGCTGATTGCCGTACCTGTCGAGACCACACCACGCTGTCGGGAGATGTTCTGCTCGTCCACCGGCAGTCTGCGGCCATCGGCTTTGCGGGTCTCAGCGTTGAGCAAAGCAAAGTCTTCCAGCTGGTTATTGACGCTGACAACCCGTTTCACCAAGGCTTGTGCCCCCTGCGGGGTCAGTGCTTGAATCACAGCCGTCACTTCTTGGGTGACGCGCTCGGCGCTCAGAAATTGGCTGTGGCCACGGAGCTCAATGAATTGGATGTGGCTGACGACTTCCAATTCCTTGGCTTTGCTGCCCTGAGATGCGGCATTGGCTGATTGGCGTGCCGTGCTGCTCTGCACGTGTCCTTGGCTGGTACAGCCGACGACCAAGCTCACGGCCAAACTCACCACGCCTGCGCGCATCCACTTGTGATTCAGCATGTTCAGCTCCCCAATTATTGATATCTATTGGGTATTAGAACTGAATTGATGAGCTTATTTAATTTTTTTTACTTATTGCGGGCGGTGGCTGGAAGAACCCAGGCATCCGCCCGATCACGTGTGGCCCAGACACGTTGCGCATTCAAGGCGTCACTGGCTTGGACGCGCTCTCGGGCTTGGATTTCGCTCCAGCCCCAGACTTGCATGTGGCGGCGTGTGAGTTGCGCTTGTGCTTGTTCGTTGTTGATGTCGAGGAACCAGACGGTGTCAAAGAGTGCTTGGAGCGCCCAGTCGGCATCGGGCAGCAACAGGTACAGGCCCTCAACCAAGACCAGCCGCGTGCTGGGCGCAATCACCACGGCATCAGGCACGGGGTCGCCTTGCGCGTGGTCAAACGCGGGCCAGGTGCACGGCAAGGGTTTCGCGTTTGCATCAACAGCGCGCAAGGCCAACAGGTGTTGGCGCAGCGCAGCCGGGTCGAAGGTCCATTCGGCACCGCGTCGCGCCAAGGCTTCTGTTGCGTTGGGCAGTGCGGCCAGTTCGGCGCGGCTGAGGTGAAAACCGTCCATGCCCAAGCACTGCATGGTGGCTTCACCGAGCCATTGGTTGACGGCCTTGCACCAATGTTCGGCCACGGTGCTTTTGCCCGCACCAGGCAGTCCGACCAAGCCGATCACGCGGCGCGGCTGCGAGGGCGCCGGGACCAGCTCGCGCAACTCGGCGACCGGGTCGTTGATCAGCCGTGGCATGGGCCAGAGCTGGGGGCGAGGGCCGTCAGCGCGCGGGCTTGGCCCCAGTAGTTGTAGGTGAAGGGGCGCGGCCCGGCGATGTAGCCAGCTTGGGGTTCTAGCAGCTCAAACCCAGCCGATTGAATCAAGGCCGGGATGTCGCGGTCCAATTGGCACCCCCCCGCGCAGCGGCACCAAATGGGGCCAATGCGGCGTTGCCAGCGTTGCACGGCGTCTTCGGGCGCAAGTCCGTGTTCGCAGTAAATCAGTTGACCTTCGGGCTTCAAGACGCGACGCATTTCGTGCAGCGCGGCCACGGGGTCTGCGATGGTGCACAGCGCGTAGGTCACCAACACCGTGTCAAAGCTGTGCTCAGCAAAGGGCAGGGCCTCGGCTTGCAGCGGCACGAGTTCGACCTGCAAACCGGCGTCGCGTGCGCGCCGAGCGGCCCAGGGGTGCAGTTCGGTGGCTGGGTCGATACCGGTGATGCTGTCGACTTGCTCGCGCGCGTAGTGGGGCAGGTTCAACCCAGTGCCAATGCCGATTTCCAGCACCCGCCCCCGTGCCTTGGGCACGACTTGCTCGCGCTGTTGGCTGAAGCGGCCCAGGCCACACACGAAGTCCAAGCCCAGCGGCAAGACCCGGTGCTCGTACCAAGTGGCCAGGGTTTGGGTCAGCTTGGCCATGTCGGTCTTCAAGCGTGCACGCCGCCCAAGCGCTCTAACAAACGCAGGTAACAGGCGGTCAAGGGCGCCACGTCGGCGACGAGCACGTGTTCATTGATTTGGTGGATGGTTGCATTGGGCGGGCCCAACTCGATGACTTGGGGGCAAATGCTGGCGATGAAGCGGCCGTCGCTGGTGCCGCCGCTGGTCGACAGTTGCGTGTTCAACCCCGTGGCGTCGTGGATGGCGGCTTGCACCGCGTCCAACAAGGCGCCCGGCGCGCACCAAAACGGCTGACCGCTGATGCTCCAGCTCAAGCTGTAGTCCAAGCCGTGCTTGTCCAATATGGCGTGCACTTGCGCTTGCAGTGCTTCGGACGTGGACGCTGGGCTGAAGCGGAAATTGAAGTCGACGACCACATCGCCCGGAATCACGTTGCCCGCGCCGGTGCCGCCGTGGATGTTGCTCACTTGCCAGCTGGTGGGTGGGAAGTCCGCGTTGCCGTCGTCCCAATGGGTGGCCACCAGTTCGGCCAGCGCGGGAGCCAAGTCGTGGATGGGGTTGCGTGCCAACTGCGGGTAAGCGATGTGGCCTTGAATGCCTTTGACGGTGAGCTTGCCACTCATGGAGCCACGGCGCCCGTTTTTGACCATGTCGCCGGTTTGCTGCACCGAGGTCGGTTCGCCCACCACACAGTAGTCCAAGATGGTGCCCCGTTCGCGCAAGCTGTCCACCACCATTTTGGTGCCGTGCTGCGCTGGGCCTTCTTCGTCGCTGGTGAGCAAAAAGCCCACCGACAAGGGGGCGTCAGGATGTTTTGCGCGGAAAGTTTCAACGGCCACCACCATGGCAGCCAGTGAGGTTTTCATGTCACTGGCGCCACGGGCAAACAGCTTGCCGTCGCGGTAGCTGGGCACAAAAGGCGGGCTGTCCCATTGGTCCAGCGGGCCGGTGGGTACCACGTCGGTGTGGCCCGCGAAAACCAGCAAGGGGGCGCGTTGGCCCTGGGTGGGCGCTGCTGTGAATGTGGCCCACAGGTTGGTGACCGGGGCGTCTTCTGGGCCAAAGACCAGGGTCTCGCAGTCAAAGCCCACCGCCTGGAGGCGCTGGGCAATCAGGTCTTGGCAGCCCTTGTCCTCGGGGGTGACCGAGGGCAGGGCCAGCAATTGTTCGGTCAGTCTCAGGGTGTCGCTCATGGCGATTCCTCGGTAGCAAACAGGCCAGCTCAGGCCTGGGATTGGCAAAAAGACACGATGCGCTGGGCGGCATCGAGACACTCAGCGGTTTCGGCGACCAGGGCCATGCGCACGCGCCCAGCGCCGGGGTTGACACCGCCGACGCTGC
>JALRFN010000188.1 GCA_023268425.1 Burkholderiaceae bacterium
AACACCATGGGCATGAGCCAATTCGCCGACGGCGGCCTGTTGGCCACCAAGCCTTATGTCTCCAGCGCGGCTTACCTGCAACGCATGGGCAGCCCCTGCGCCAACTGCCGCTACCAGCCCAAACAACGCACGGGCGAGGCCGCCTGCCCGTTCAACGCGCTGTACTGGGACTTCTTCGCCCGCCACGCCGAGGCCTTGCAAGGCAACCACCGCCTCAGCATGGTCTACCGACAGTGGGCCAAGTTTGGCGAGGCCGAGCAGCAAGCCATCCGCGCGCAAGCCGCGCAGCATGTGGCACGATTGGCCGATTTGTGAGGCCAGCCTCGAGCTGAGCCCAAGGCGCGGCGGCGAGCGGCTGGAGCGATCGCCGCCGCCTCAGGGTCACTGGGTCACTGGGTTTTCAGTCGCTCGTTTTGCGGGTAGAGCGCGCGCTTGGCGTCGTCGTCCAGCTCGGTCTTGAAAGCGTGACGGGTCTTCAAGGCCTCGGCCGCTTGTGCGGCTGGGCGGGCGCTGACGGCATCCAGCAAGCGCTTGGTGTTGGGGTAGCGGGCCCACACGTCGTCCATGCCGGTGATGTAAGGCAGCATGCGCGCCCAGCCCCAGACGGCCATGTCGACGATGGAGTAGGCGTCGCCGACCATCCAGTCTCGGCCCGCCAAGCGCTGCTCGATGACGCCCCAATGGCGGTGCGCCTCGTAGTCGTAGCGGTTGAGCGCATAGTCTTGTGACTTGGGCGCGACGTGGCGAAAGTGCACCGACTGACCGGAAAACGGCCCGACACCTGTGGCCAGAAACATCAGCCAAGACAAGGTCTCGGCGCGCCAGGCGGTGTCGCCCGAGGGCGCCACAAAGCGCCCAGCACGCTCAGCCAAAAACAGCAACATGGCGTTGCTGTCGAACATGCTGACGTCGCCATCCACCAAGGCCGGCACCTTGGCGTTGGGGTTGACTTGCAAAAACGCCGGCGCGTGTTGCTCGCCTTTGCGCGTGTCGATGGGCACGGCCTCGTAGGGCAAACCCAACTCCTCCAATAACAAGGCAACTTTCAAGGGGTTGGGGGCGGCGTTGTAATAAAACTTCAACATGGGTCACTCGCTGGTGGATGGTGTGGGCGGACGGATTCGGTGGTCCGCTCCAATGGCCTGCGGCGCAGAACCGTGCAGGTTTATATCGCGCCCGCTTGACGGTGACACGGAGGACGCGCAACAACAGGCCTGGCATTGTGGACATCGCCGACCCAGGCGACAGCGCCGTGCAGCGGCCCATGATGCAATAAAAAAAATTGGCACATCCCACAAGCACCCACTGGAGACCCACGATGGATTTGCAACTCAATGCGCAACATGTTTTGATCACCGGCGGCTCCAAAGGCATTGGCCTGGCCTGCGCCCACGCCTTCTTGGCCGAAGGTGCACGCGTCACGCTGATTTCGCGCAGCGCCGAACACCTGGCCGCAGCGCAAGCCGAACTCACCGCCGCGCACGCGGGGGCCAGCGTGCACACCGTCGCCGCCGATTTGCGCAAGGCCGAGCAAGCGCAAGCCGCCGTGGTCCAAGCGCAGCAATTGGGCGGCGACATCGATGTGTTGGTCAACTCTGCGGGTGCGGCCAAGCGCACCCCACCAGCCGAACTCCAAGCCCAAGCCTGGCACGACGCCATGGACGCCAAATACTTCAGCTACATCCATGTGTTGGACCCCGTGATTCATGCCATGGCTGCGCGCGGGCGCGGCGCGGTGGTCAACGTCATTGGCGCGGGCGGCAAGGTCGCCAACCCCATCCACATGCCCGGTGGCGCGGCCAACGCGGCGCTGATGTTGGTCACCGCAGGCATGGCCTCGGCCTATGCAGCCAAAGGCTTGCGCATCAACGCGGTCAACCCCGGCCAAACGCTGACCGAGCGATTGAAAGAGGGCTTGGCTGCCGAAGCGCGCATGAACGGCGGCAGCGTCGAAGAAGCGCAGGCCAAAGCCACCGCCCGCATCCCCATGGGCCGCATGGCCGCGCCCGAGGAGATCGCCAACGCGGTGGTGTTCCTCGCCTCCAGCAAGGCCAGCTACATCTCGGGCGTGGTCTTGACCATGGACGGCGTGACCAGCCCCATCGTCGTCTGAACCCCCCGCCATGTTTCGCCGCCACCCCATCGCCTGGATCGTGCTGGCCCAGTTGTTGGGCACCTCGCTGTGGTTCAGCGCGAACGCCGCCGCCGACGATTTGATGCGGCTGTGGGCGCTGAACCCCGCCGACATTGGCCGCTTGACCAACGCCGTGCAACTGGGCTTCATTGTCGGCACCCTGGTGTTTGCCTTCAGCGGCCTGGCCGATCGCTTTGCAGCCAGCCGCATCTTTGCTGTGTGCGCCAGCGTGGGGGCGCTGTTCAACCTGGCCTTTGCTCACCTGGCGACAGACGTGGACAACGCGTGGTGGCTGCGCCTGGGCGTGGGCTTGGCCATGGCCGGGGTCTACCCGGTGGGCATGAAACTCATCGTCAGTTGGTCCCCCGAAAAAGCTGCGCAAAGCCTGGGGCTCTTGGTCGGCATGTTGATCTTGGGCTCCGCCCTGCCCCACGGCCTGCGGGCCGTCGGCGCGGCTTGGCCGTGGACCACTGTGGTCAGCACCGCCTCGCTCTTGGCAGGCATCGGCGCCGCGGTGATCGCCCACATCGGTGACGGGCCACACCTCAAGCGCCAATCCGGTGTCACGCCGTCCCGGCTGGCTGCACTGGCGGCCTTCCGTGTGGCGCGTTTTCGCGCATCGGCGCTGGGTTACTTTGGCCACATGTGGGAGCTCTACGCGTTTTGGACGCTGAGTCCCCTGTTGGTGGGGGTGGTGCTGGCGCGCGCGGACATGGCCACACCCACCTGGATTTCAGCCGGCGCCTTTGCCGTCATGGGCATTGGCGCCTTGGGCAGCGTCGGCGGGGGGCTGTGGGCACAGCGTGTGGGCAGCGCTCGCGTGGCCTTTGTCGCGCTGCTGGGTTCGGGGCTGATGTGCGCGGTGTTCCCCTGGGTTGCCGTTCACGCCCCCGTTGCATGGGCGCTGCTGGCGCTGCTGATTTGGGGCGTGTTGGTGGTCGCCGACTCCTCGCAGTTCTCGGCCATGTCCATGCAAGCCTGCCCACCGCAGTGGGTGGGCAGTGCCATCACGCTGCAAAACAGCATCGGCTTTTTGATCACCACCGCCTCCATTGCATGGACCACGTCGGCTTGGCCCACGTTGGGGCCAGAAGTGTCTTGGCTGTTGCTGCCCGGCCCTTTGTTTGGGCTGTGGGGCATGCGCCGCTTGTTGCGCCGCGACGCTTAAGCGCGCCCAATCACCAAGCGATGGCTTGACCTCGGTGGTCGACAAAGTGCGCGCGCCCTGTGGTCTCTAGACCATCCAAAGCCGACAGCAGCCCCGCCACCGATCGCGCAGGCGACAGCGCTTGATCGGCGGACACAAACGGTGCCGATAAGTCTGAAGCCACGGTGCCTGGTTGCAGCGCTGCCACCACCGCCAGGGGCCGCTGGCGGGCCAACTCAATGGTGGCTGTTTGCAAGAACTGGTTCAACGCCGCCTTGGCGCTGCGATACGCCGCCCAACCGCCCTTGTGGTTGTCCTCGATGCTGCCCACGCGCGCCGACAACTTGGCGTAGATCACGCGCCGCCCTTTGGCCAAGCTGGGCATCAAGACACGCATGGCCAAGGCTGGGCCCATGGCGTTGACCTGCCACTGGCGCGTCAAAGCCTCTGGCGCCCAATCGTGCATGCGCTTGTCGGGGCCCACGCCACCGATGGTCAAAGCACCTGTGGCGTCGATGACCACGTCCCAAGGCCCAAGTGCCGCCCATTCGGCCAAGGCCACTTGCGCGTCGTCAGGGCGCAGCCAGTCCAAACGCGCATCGTCGCGCCGCGACGCCCCCACGACCTCAGCGCAAGCCGAGTCGGCTTGCAAGGCCGCGACAAAGGCTGCCCCAATCGCGCCGCTGCTGCCCAACACCAAGGCGCGGTAGCCCGGCTGCAAAGTCGACAGGCTCATGCCGGGTGACGCCGTGCGATCCACACCGTCACAGCGCTGTCGCCATAGCGCTCTTGGTGCGGCACATCGGCATCCAAGCTGAACACATCACCTGCCTGCAAATGATGCGTGTGCCCGCCATGACTCAACCACATCTCGCCCGCATCCACGCGGGCCCACACGGCAAAAGGATGGGTGTGCGTGTCCAGCGCCAAATCGGCGTCCCAGACCTTTTGCAAGCACTCGGTGTAGCCCTGGTCAGAGGCTTGAGTTTGAAACTGCGACCAGCTCATGTTGTTCATTCGCTTATTGTCTCGGGACAGCGGCAGTCATAGCCAAAAACCTCAAGCGATACCCCTCCATGGCTGAAGGGTGCTGTGGCAGAGAAACCCTGCACTCAGGCCCACACAACACCTAGCTGGGGTTCACCGGCCGCCAGCGCATGGCGTAGCGATACGCTGACTCGTGTGTGACCTCGAAACCGATCTGCGCATAGAACGCCCTGGCCGGATTGACTCTTAAAACATCGAGCGTCACATCAGACCCGATTGAACTGGCCCGCGCCAGCAGGTCGCCCATCACCGCGGACCCAATGCCACAACGCTGGTGCTCAGGGGCCAGGTACAACTGTTCAACAACGATTGGCTTGCAATCGCGATCACACACCAAGGCTCCCACTCGCGTCGATCCCACGTGAATCGATGAGACTTTGCGATCTCCGACAAGGCGAGTGAGTTCGCGCCTAACCTTGGCCTCATCCCAATGACCCCAAGTGGCTTCGACATGGCCACGCATGGTCGCTTCACACAGCGCATAGAAGTACTCAGCGTGAACGGGCGTCAAAGGGCGCAGCGTAAACGTGGGTAAAGGTGGTTTGCGATCGGACGGGTTCAAAGTGCCGCTCGAAGTGTTTTGCGCTGCGTAAAACCGCATTGCGATTCGTCATTTGACATGCCAGAAACGTGGCAACAAATCACTCGCTTACTCCATGGAAACATCGCACAGCCATTTCATCGCCCCGTAACCTGCCACAGCTGACCATCAGCGGGGACTCAACTCGCCATGCACATCAGCAAAAGCAAGGCCCATACCCAGCGACCAATCCATGCGCGAGTTCTCGACCAAGGCCATCATGATGTCATCGGCCCTAAATCCAGCGCCAACAGCCTGGTCTGCGACATAGCGAAACAGCGCTCGCTTTTGCGCATCCGCGCGCCCTCCAAAAAGATCACCTCAACCACACAAGCGTCGCGCGAGCGGTTCACTCCACCAAAATGCGGGTCGAGAATCATGTCATCCGCGTCGAAGCGCGAAATCAACTGAAAGAGATCGTTTGGAGGCACGTTGCAGGTATTCACCAACCCATCCTGAACTGCCGCAGCCAGCGCCCTCACCTTGTCTTTCTCTAGGTGACGTGGTGCAGAAATTTTGGTCATTGGCATACTCACTCCCCCTTTGTTTTCATTTCAAATCTGTTGATATATAAGACGTGCTCATCCGAGCGCAGCACTCCCATACATGGACTAACCACCACATCTCGCGCTACACACCCTTGGTCATCACTCGAGCGGTGAGCATGCGCAGCGGTGTAAAACTCTCGACGCGACTCCCACGTGGTCATCCGTTGCCGACTCACTGACGTCGACTACGCTCATTGCGCCCTTTTGCATTCCCAACCTCACAATGCTAGGTCGATACATAACGGCGACCGCTAGGCCGCGGACAAGACCCGCAGGCCATGTCGCGTGTTGATGTGCGCGACCAAACGCGCTGGCGCATCAGCTGATGCAGATCGCACAGTCACTGGCGCATCAAGCGCCAGCGACGACAACAAATCTGAGACCCGATCAGGCGTCGGATGAAAAAGCTCAAGACCCGCCAACGACAAGCCTTGATCATGCAGGCCCGCTGCCGGATGCACATCCGCATGCCATTCAATCAGCGCCGGTGCGCAACCACTCAAAGGCACGCAGCCATCTGCGGGAATGGTGATCAACCAATTGAGCGTACCTCGACTCATGGGTTCAATTTCTCCCAGGGGCTCTGAGGCCGCAGCCGCCGATGCTTGGATGTCAGCCGTGCGCGCCACCCACGTAGAGAGCGACGGAGACGAGTCCGCGCCGAGCCTGTCCAGCCCAAACCAACGCGGTCGCGCCGGCGCTTGCGCCACCGGATTGGGCGCGATCACCTCAAGGAACAAGGTGTCGCCAAGCCGCAGCAACAGATTGTGTGTCCCCATACGCGGATGCTCACCCCCGCGCTGCGGCATCACACCAAGGACTTGCGAAACAAAGGCCGCGCCGACCTCCAAAGAAAAGGCCGTCACCGTCAAATGATCGATGTGAGTGGACATCACGGTTTGCCAATTACAAAAGCAAGTAACTCATAAATATTAACTTTAATATCATCGATCAATTTTTCATGTGCTCTCGCCCACTTTTGTCTAACCGCACCGGCGTACAGTAGGAACATGAACCAATTGATCGACCACCTCTGGCCCTACTCGGCTTTTGTCATCAGCTTGGGCCTGGGCTTGCTGATTGGTTTGGAGCGGGAGCGCTCCAGCCACGCCAAAGCGGGTTTGCGCACCTTTGCCTTGGTCGCCGTGTGCGGCACGCTGGGCGCCATGTTGTCGACCCTGACCGGCTCGGCGTGGGTGCTGTCAGCGGGTTGGCTGGGGGTGACCGCGATGATCGTCGCGCCGTATGCGGTGCGGCCCAACGCCGACGACCCTGGCACGACCACGGTGGCCGCTGTGTTGGTCTGTTACGGCTTGGGCGCGCTGATTTGGTACGACCAGTTGCAACTGGCCGTGTCGGTCGGGATTTTGATGACGCTGCTGCTGTACTTCAAAAGCGAGTTGTCCAAGGTCAGCCACCAACTGACGCGCAGTGATTTGCTGTCTTTGCTGC
>JALRFN010000204.1 GCA_023268425.1 Burkholderiaceae bacterium
TCAGCGTCGACGCTGGTCGCATCACCCAGCGCCTCAATCGGAATCAAATAAGTCCCCACCGCGAATCCCTCGGCGGTATTCAAATAGGGACGGGAGGCGAAACTGGCGGCATCGATGTCCGTCATCACACCAGGATCGTCATCGGCATCCACCAGTTTGCGCTCGGGCTCCGCGGTGTTGATGTAACCCTCCAAAATCACCAAGGCGGGAACCTGACTCTCACCCGGCTGGGCACTGGCTTGCAACGCAATTGCGATGTCGTCATGCACAAAATTCACTTGTGAAAACGCAGAGCTGCCGCTTGTGCCCAAGGCTCCTTCCTGAGCCGTGACCAATGAATTCAAAAACGTGCTGGTGCTCACCGAAGCGCCTTCAGTACCCAAATCCAAACGGCTATCGACCCAAGCCGAGTCGATGATGATGTTGTGCTCCAAGGCCTGAATATGCGTGTCCAACAACACGCTTTTGGTCAACACCAATGCGCCTTCAGCGCCCGCACTGAGGGTGCGCACACCTTGTAACTCAGCGTAATACGCGATCAAACGAGCATCGTCACTAGAACTGACATACACACCATTGCTCATCTCGGCAAACGTGCCCTCATCACCAGACAAACGCAACTCACCGTGGTTCAACAGTTGATAACCATTCAAGTCCAAGCGCGCCCCCGCGCTTAGCCACAAGGTCACGCCTGCACCAACCTCCAAATCACCAGACAACACCAAGACCTCACCGGCACCTAAGACCTTATCCTGTTGCAACAAACCCGCATAAACGACTTCAGAAACATCAGCGACCATGACGTCAACTCCGGCTACGCCTCTCCGTCGAGGCGGTCTAAAACACAAGCCGTATCGTGCGCTGAAAACCGTTTCTCGTCTGTTGCGTCGCGCCGCCGATGACGCGGGTGTGTGACTGGACGCACAAACCGCTCGCAACACCCCGCAAACTCGGCGTAATGGGTACCCAGTCTACTGGGGCATACCCAACTGCA
Source organism: Burkholderiaceae bacterium (assembly GCA_023268425.1). Taxonomy (GTDB): domain Bacteria; phylum Pseudomonadota; class Gammaproteobacteria; order Burkholderiales; family Burkholderiaceae_C; genus RS62. Next base: position 995 of record JALRFN010000204.1, read on the forward strand.
TGCGGATTAACGCCTCAAGTGCAGGGCCCCCGTCCGTGGTGAACCCTCGATGCACCAGCAAGACCTGACCCGTGGGTGAAATCAAATAACTGCTGGGCATGGCTTTCACATCAAAAGCCTGTGCGCTTTGTCCTGATGGATCACTCAAGAGCGGCAACAGCGGCGCATGGCGTTGCAAAAAGGCCGCAACACCAGACGCGCTTTTGTCCAAATTGATGGGCAAGACGCGCAAGCCTGCAGCCGCATATTTCTGCTGCATTTCAGCCAACCACGGCAGCGACACCCGACACGGCGCGCACCAAGTCGCCCAAAAATCCACCAACACGAAACGACCTGACCAGTCCTTCAATTGCGCTTGGCGCTCGCCTTGGTGCCAGGCAACATCTGGCGCTTGCTCGCCAACCTCTACCGCGCCAACGCTCGGCCACGCACCACTACCCAGAGCCAGCGCCAAGCCCAGCTGCGCGCACCAGCGACGCACACTAAACATACGCCAAACCCTCTTGAGCCAGGCCCACCAGATCAATATTGAGCTCATTCAAAGCATGATGCGCGGCAAACACTCCCAAGGTCGCCGGGGTGAACGCGCCAGACGCCAACATCCTCACAAACACCGCTTGCGTTTGCGAATCGGGCAACACGCCCAACAGGTTGCAGTACAACAAGTCCACCACGTCGCCGGGTCGCGCATCGGCCCCCAAAGCAACGTCCAAAGCCAGCTGCATGAGTGAGGGCTCGTCATACTGCCCGCTGTCCAACAGCGTCAAGCCCACGCCCACCAACGCCGGGTTATCCAACACGGTCGCGCCGAACACTGCGCCAATCGTCCGCGCGACCACACCCGCGTGACCATCCAAGTCCAAAGCGAGCTTCTTGCCCTGTATTTCCAAACGCTCCACATCCACCAAGGCCACGGAACGCTCACCCAAGCTCAAGCTCACCGCTCCCGCCGTCGCACTCAATGCATAGCCGCTGGGCGTGTCGCTCACCACCAGCGTGTCAAGTCCACCTTGTCCTCGCACCTCGGTCGTTGTCGCTCCCAACGGCAACACATCATCGCCCGACGTGCCCCACAACACGGCTGGCGCTGGGGCAATGGTCAGATCCAAACGCTCGGTCTGATTCGCAAAACGCAACTCCTCGACACCGTACAAGCGCGCATGCAAGTCACCACTGGCGCCCGACACCGTATCGACGTCAACGCCCCCATCGGCCCGCCATGTCACCTCGTACCAACTGCGCGGTGAGGTCCCCAACGACAAGATGTCATAACCGTCCAGGCCGTACAGCGTGAAGCTGCCAGGGTTAGACACCGTCCAGCGGTCATCATTGGCGGTTCCGTAAAAGCTGTCACCCACTGTCATTCAATCCCCTGCGTCGACGCCATCGCGCCCACCGAACCGAGACTCTGATGCGTCGCACCCTCGCCATCCACCGCAAAATACGCCACACCCAATCCGTCCAAAAACGCCAGCGCCTGGGTTTCTTTCAACATGGCGATGGTCGCCATGCAACCCGCCGCAATCGCTTGCGGCGCCAACACCGAGACCGACTGCCAACCCTGCACCGAGCGTCCAGTGCGGGGATTCAACACATGGCAGTGGCGCTGCCCAGCCCAGTCAACATAACGCTGATAGTCGCCGCTGGTGGCCAACGCGCCACTGGTCAGCGGCACAGCGGTCACCAGTTTCGCGGCCTCTCGGGGGTGTCGTACACCCATGCGCCAAGCCGAGCCGTCCAACTTGGGGCCCAGCACGCGCACATCACCACCCAAATTCACATAACCCGACTGCACGCCGGCTTGCTGCAACAACACCACCGCTCGATCGACCGCGTACTCCTTACCTAAACCTCCCAAATCCAACGCCATCCCCGGCTCTGGCAACATCACGGCGGTGCCATCAACTTGCACCCGCGCACCATTGATCAGTGGCAGCACGGGAGCCAGCGCGGCGTCACTGGGTGGTGGCGGTGAGCTGAAATCCCAAACCTGTCGCAAGACCCCGGAGGTGATGTCAAACAAGCCCCCGCTCAAGCGATGCATCTCGGCTGCAAACGCAAGTAATTGTGCCAACTCTTCATCGCCTTGCACCCAGTCCAAACCCGCTTGCGCATTGATGCGAGAAATCACACTGTCTGCGCGGTATCTGGAAAACTTGTGCTCAATGCGCTGCACCTCGGCGATGGCCGCTTGCGCTGCAGGCTGCAAGCCGCGCGCATCCTCACTGGCCACAACCACCTCACATGCACAGGCCATGGCACGGAATGAAAACGATTCAGACGCCATGCGAGCCTCAAAAACGACGCGTCATACCCAACTGCAAAGACCGTCCTTGCAAGGGCAAAAGCCCGGCACTGCCGCGGCGCAAAGCCCAAGACCCACGCTGCTCAAAGACCTCAACCTTGGCGCTCAAATCCACGTCTTCATCAAGACGCAAAGTCCACTTCAGCCGCAGGCCCAAGCTACCAAACGCCGATAAGCGCTGGTCCCAACTGTGCCAAAGCGCACCTGCGGGAGGAGCAGGCAAAAAAGGACTGCTCACACCCGATGCCGGCACATAAAAATCAGCTGCAGTTTGACTGTAGTAGCGCCAACCCAGCGTGAATTGTGCGCTCGGCGTGAGCTCAAAAACCTGCTCCGCATCCAAAGTCAGTGACACCACCCCCCAATCATCGCGGTACAGCCGCGCCGACTGCCGCCAAGTGATTTGATGGGTCAGATCGCGGTGATTCCACGCCGCGTGCAGACTTTGCGCGTGCCGACGGGTGGGGCGCTGGTCATCAAGTTTATAAGGGTCAGACTGATAGCCGTGGGTACTGGACAGCCCCAGAGTCAACTGCAACACATCGACTGGGCTCCACACCTGCGTCACGCCCAAACGCCAATCACGCACCCACTTGTGGCCCCACAAGCGACCCGAACTGGCGTCGTGTACACGGTCTTGGCTGATGGCCGCCCCCAGCGTGTACGTGGTGTTTCGCCCCGGCGTCGACCAACTGGCGCTGCCATGCAGGCCACGCGACTGGTAGTCCGACTCCTCGGAGTCGCTCACACCCAAAGTCTGCGTGCCCGCGTCGCCATAGTGAGTGGCGCTGAAGGTATACGCGCGCCGAAAATCGTCGACCGGCTCGATGCGCTGATCGTGGTAGGCCGGAGAGGCCCCAGAAATGCTGTCAGCCACCGCACTGCCGTCCATCGACCACTGCGCGCCCAAAGGCAACTGCACCGACACCACTGGGGCGACCACATGCATGCGGGGCTGGCCTGGTTGGGCATCTTCGTAGACCAACAGTGTCGACGCCACCTGTGCCTGAACCGGTGCACGCTCAGCCAACGCATCGCCCGCCACACCCGGGCCCAAAAGTGCCAACGCAGTGAGCCACTGCGGCCAATGCGCTTGCGCCTCAGTTGCAGCCACATCCCCCCCCACCGACGCCTGGCGCGCCACGCGCCGCCTCTTTGCTGCTGTACGTGTGCTCGTGCAGCAAAGTCTCGGTCGGCGTTGCATCCCAGCGCATATCGGGTCGCGCCAACTCGCCCTTTTGCCAAGGCTTCACGTCTTGCAAAGGCGCGCAAGCCGTCAAGCCTGTCGCCAGCAGCAACCAGACGAAGGCGTGCCGATACACCATCGCCTCAGAACCAAGCCGGCGCAGCAGGCGCATATGCCAAGCCCGTCAACATCAACTCATCGAGACCGATGGCTTCGGTGTTCCAGACAAAATCAGCGGCAAACCACGCCAAACTGTTGCTTGTATGGGCACCGGAATCCACCAAACCAGAAAACGTTCGCAACTCGGCTGCCGTCGCATCGCGCCCCACCAGGGTGTTGAAAAACAGATTGACCTCATCGCTCACGCGATAGCCCACACCAAGGCGCACATCCAGTGCCAGATCCATCAAAGCCTCGCGCGAGTAACCCTGGTCCATGAGGTTCAGACCAATGCCCGCAAACATCAGATTGCTGACCGCGTCGGCGCCAAACACTGCGCCCAAAATCTTGGCCACTGCAGCGCCCTTGTCCGCCATGTCCAAGGCCAAGGCCTGATCGGCAAACACCAAGCGCTGCACGTCGGTCAGGTCCTTGGCCCCCGAAGCACCGTCCACCCCCTCAACCACAAGCTGCCCCGCCAAAGACTGGTCCAAAGTGTAGTCAGCGCGCTGACCGTCCAAACGGCAGGTGTTCAGCCCCGCGCCGCCTTGCACCCAGTCGTTGCCGGCACCCAAGACA
>JALRFN010000205.1 GCA_023268425.1 Burkholderiaceae bacterium
CCCGTCAACACGTGCGGCGAAGCGCTCATGTTCTCTTGGCCACCCGCAATCACGATTTCGCTGTCGCCCGCAGCCACCGATTGCGCGGCCAACATCACGGCTTTGAGGCCAGAGCCACACACGGCGTTGATGGTCAAGCCAGGCACTTCTTTGGGCAAACCCGCCTTCAGCGCGGTTTGACGCGCGGGGTTTTGGCCCGCACCTGCGGCCAGCACTTGGCCCATGATGACTTCACCCACTTGCTCAGGCTTGACGCCGGTTTTTTCCAGCAGCGCTTTGACCACGGTCGCGCCCAAGTCGGTCGCGGGCACGCCGGCCAAACTGCCACCAAATTTGCCCACGGCGGTGCGTGCAGCCGCCACAATCACGATGTCTTGCATGTTCACTCCTCAACAATCAAAAAAACTCAAGCCTTGGCCTTGACGTAGCTGCCAGGCGCCGCCTCCAGGGCTTTGTACTTGGTGCGTGCCCGGCCGTAGGCTTTCGGCGCGGCGATTTTCTTGCCGCCGTGCGAAGCCAACCAGTCTGACCAATCGCCCCACCACGAACCTTTGTGCTCGGTGGCATCGGCAATCCAGTCGTTCACGTTTTCCGGAAATTCGTCGTCCGAACCAATCCAGTGCGAACGCTTACCCTTGCTGGCCGGGTTGATCACCCCCGCGATGTGACCGGATGCGCCCATGACAAAGCGCTTTTCGCCCGCCCAGAATTGGGTCGTCGCGTAGGCACCGCCAATGGGCACAATGTGGTCTTCGCGCGAGCCGTAAATGTAGGCCGGGATGTCGACCAAATCGAAATCCAAGGCCTCGCCGCACACCGTCGCCGCGCCCGGTTGCACGAAACGGTTCTCCAAATAGGTGTTGCGCAGGTACCAGGCGTACATGGGCCCTGGCAAGTTGGTCGAATCGCTGTTCCAGTACAGCAAGTCAAACGGCGGTGGGCTCTCGCCCTTGAGGTAATTGCCCACCACGTAGTTCCAAACCAGGTCGTTGGGGCGCAGAAATGAAAACGTGGTCGCCAAATCTTGGCCAGGCATGATGCCGCCGTTGCCGAACTGCATCTCGCGGAACTTGACGAAGTTTTCATCAATGAACACATCCAAGATGCCGGTGTCCGTGAAGTCCAGCAAGGTGGTCAAAAAGGTGACGCTCTCAACCGGGTACTCGCCGCGCGCGGCCAAGACCGCCAAGGCGTTGCCCACGATCGTGCCGCCAACACAGAAACCCAAAGCGTTGATGGTCTCGGCTTGGGTGATGTCTTGCACCGCCGAGATGGCTTGCATCGCGCCCTTTTCGACGTAATCGTCCCAAGTCGTGTCACGCAAAGACTCGTCGGGGTTGCGCCAGCTCACCACAAAGACCCGGTGACCGTTTTCCACCGCGTAGCGGATGAAGGAATTTTCGGGCTGCAAGTCCAAGATGTAAAACTTGTTGATGCAAGGCGGCACCAACAGGAAGGGACGTTCGTAGACCTGCTTGGTCAGCGGCTTGTACTCGATGAGCTGAAACAGCTCATTCTCGAACACCACTGCGCCCTCGCTGGTGGCCACGTTGACCCCCACTTCAAAGGCTTCTTCATCGGTCATCGAAACGTGACCGCGCTGCATGTCGTTGACCAGATTGCGTGCACCCTGCATCAGGCTTTCGCCTTGCGTGTCCACCGCCTTTTTCAGGGCTTCCGCATTGAAAGCCAAAAAGTTACTGGGCGCACTGGCGTCCACCCACTGCTGCACAGCAAACATCACGCGCTGGCGGGTTTTGGCGTCGCCTTCAACTGCATCGGCCAAAGCCAGCAGGGTTTTGGCGTTCAGCATGTAAGAGGCTGCGATGTAAGAGGACAAAGGGTTGCCCGCCCAGGCATCGTTGGCGAAACGCCGATCAGCCAGAGGCTTGTTGACCAAGCCGCTGTTCCACAACTGTGCCGCCTCTTCAGCGAAATCTTTCTGAATTTGCAGCAAGCGGTCAGGGTTGATGGTGACCGCATGACCGGTGATGCCTTGCAGCCACTGGCTGGCGTCGGGCATGGTGGCGCCGAGGTTGGGCATGCCCGCACCGTTCCACGCGCCCGGGACACCCCAGCCGGTCGCGCCACCTGCCATGGATTGCGTCCAAGACTGCCAAGCCTGGCTCATGGATTGCTGCCATTGATCCCACATCTGGGTCCAGTTTTTTTGGTCGCTCATACACTCTCCTCGGTCTGCTCCAGCGTAACGGCGCCATGTGACCGCTATGTGATCAGATGCAACAGTATCACGCGCAGGGCTTCCATTGAACTGACGCGGCCTCAAGTTTTAATCAGGGTTTACACGAGATGTACATGGTGCTTGCAGTGGTGGCTTGGCTTTATGTCGCCGTGATGATGGCGGTCGCTGAAGCGGCTGCGCCCAACGGCTCGGTCTTGGGCGCCATCTTCACGTTTGTGCTTTACGGCGCCCTGCCCGCTGCCTTGGTCGCCTACATCTTGGCCACCCCCGCGCGCAAGGCCAGACGGCGTGCACAAGAAGCGCAGCAAGAGGCCGCAGCCTCAGCGGCTCCGTCAGTCGAGGCTGACGGCGAGCACCATGCGCCCCGTGCTGCCCAAGACTGAAGCGTCGCGGCGGTGGCTGAAATAGTGCTGGGCTTGGGTGTGCGTGCACCAAGCCCTTGAACTGTCGTTGCCCAAGACCACGGGGACACCCGCACGGGCCAAGCGCCTGCGCGCCAAACCCGCCACGTCGGCCATGAAATGTTCAGGCCGACTGGCGGGCTGAAAGCACGGCGCGTCGGCGGCGTGGGCTTGAACGAAGGCGCTCTGGACCTCTGGTCCGACCTCAAAGGCGCTGGGGCCGATGCAAGGGCCCAACCACACGCGCAAGTTCGCCGCGCAAGCGCGCGCAGATTCACCGCTGGCTTGCGCCAAGGCTTCCAGACTGGCCTCCAAAATGCCGCGCCCGTCTTGCCCAAGCAGGCCACGCCAGCCCGCATGGGCGGCAGCGACCAAGGGGCGTTCGGCGTGCGCCAGCACCACGGGCAAACAATCGGCCACCATGATGGCGCAGGCCACGCCCTGCGCGTCGGTCCAAGCCGCGTCGGCGCACAGAGGGGCGCTTCGGGTCAGGTCGTCGGCAGCGATGCGCACCACATCAACGCCGTGGACCTGCTGCATCCACACCGGATTCATGGCCACGGCGGTGGCCCAGCGCGCCCGGTTGGTCGCCACGGCCTCGGCTTGGTCGCTCACATGGTCGCCCATGTTCAAGCTGTCGAAAGGTGGCGCTGACACACCACCGTGACGCGTGCTCATCGCCACGCGGACGCCCCGTCCGTGAGGCAAGGATCCAAATGGCGAAAACGCGGTCGTGGGATGAGGCAAACTGTGCACAGACATGGTGGCGTATTCTCGGACACTTGACCGCGCACCAGCGGCGATGCAGGAATCAATGCGCACGACCCTGGCACCTGCGCCGCTTCGAGCTTCGCGTTAACCCCAATAGTCACCAGTCGATCAGGCAATATGATGCACGTCATGCATTATTTTGCATAAGTTACATCCCAAACACCGAGAGGAGTCTTTCCATGCGTCTTTCCTTGAAACCCACCTTGATCGCAGCCAGCTTGCTGGGCGCTGCCGCGCTGAGCCACGCCGAAACCATCACGCTCAAGGTGCACCACTTTTTGAGCCCACGCTCCATCCAGCACACCACCATGTTGGGCAACTGGTGCGACAACATCAAGAAAGACTCCAAAGGCCGCTTGCAGTGCGAGATCTACCCCGCCATGCAATTGGGCGGCACGCCGCCGCAGTTGTACAACCAAGCCCGCGATGGCGTCGCCGACGTGGTGTGGACGGTGGCGGGCTACACCCGTGGCCGCTTCCCCCAACTCGAAGTGTTTGAGTTGCCCTTCATGATGACCAACGCCGAGGCCACCAGCCGCGCCGCTTGGGACTACTCGCAAAAGTACGCCAAAGACGCCTTCAAAGACGTGCATTTGCTGGCTGTGCACGTGCACGGCCCTGGTCGCATCTTCACGCGTGAAAAGCCCATCAAAGACCTGGGCGACTTCAAAGGCATGAAGTTGCGCGCCCCGACCCGTCTGACCGGCAAGATGCTGGGCATGTTGGGGGCCACCCCCGTGGGCATGCCAGTGCCCGCCGTGACGGAAGCCCTGTCCAAGGGCGTGATCGACGGCTGCATCATCCCCTACGAGGTGGCGCCCCAACTGAAGGTTCAAGAGCTGACCAAATTCACCGCACAGCCCTTGGGTGACCGCGCGCTGTACACCACGGTGTTTGTGGTGCCCATGAACAAAGCCAAGTACGACTCACTGCCCAAGGACCTGCAACAGGTCATCGACAAAAACTCGGGCCGCGAGTTCTCAGCCTTCTTGGGCAAAACCCAAGAGGGCAACGATGTGCCGGGCGAAAAAGTCTTCCGTTCGACGCCGGGCATGACCATCAACGAAATCAGCCAATCCACTTTGGCCAACTGGGAAAAGGCGCTGGACCGCCTGGACGCCGAATGGGTGATCGAAATGAATGGTCAAGGCATGGACGGCCAAGCACTGGTGGACGGTGCGCGCGCACTGATCGCCAAGTACTCCAAGTGACCTTGATTTGATCGACGCAAGGGCGGGCATGGGCCCGCCTTTGTCGTTGACAGCCGGGCCGTCTGGTCGCTCGCGGCGGCACAATAGATGAGATGGCCCCGAGGCCGAAACACCATGGGTCGACCACACGAACAGGGAGAGAAAGCGTGGCAGAAGGAGGTTTGAACATCAGACGGCATGGCCGAGACCCCTTGGGGCGGCTGCTGGAGCGTCTGAGTTTTGCGTTCGCAGTGGGCTCTGGCCTGGTCTTGACGGCCATGGCCTTGATGTCGATGTGGTCGATCGTTGGCCGTTGGCTGTTCAACAGCCCTTTGATGGGTGATTTTGAGTTGGTGCAACTGATGACGGTGATGGCGGTGTCACTCACCCTGCCCTACACCCAATGGGCGCGTGGTCATGTGATCGTCGACTTTTTCACCACCAAGGCACCCGAGTCGGTGCGCCGAGCGCTGGACTTGGTCGCGCACGCTGTGATGGCCGCTGTCGCCGCTTTGGTGTGTTGGCGCTGCTACTTGGGCGGTGTCGACGCCTACGAGAACTTTGAAATGTCGATGATGTGGGGGCTGCCGCTGTGGTGGGGCTACCTGCCACTGGTGCCCAGTTTCGGGCTGTTTGCCGTGATTTCGGTGTACAGCATGGTGGAAATTCTGCGCGGAGACCAAGCATGAGCGGGATCGAATGGGGCACCGTCATGTTTGCCGTGCTGTTGGTGCTGTTGGCGCTGCGCGTGCACATCGGTGTGGCAATGTTTGTGGTCGGCTCGGTCGGCTACGTCTTGGTGGCGGGCTGGACGCCCTACCTGAGTTACCTGAAGACCGGGGCTTACGCACGCTACTCCACCTACGACTTGTCGGTCGTGCCCCTGTTTTTGTTGATGGGGCAATTCGCCACCCACGGCGGCTTGTCCAAGGCTTTGTTCAAAGCCGGCAATGCCTTCATCGGTCATTGGCGCGGCGGCATGGCCATGGGGGCGGTGGGCGCTTGCGCGGGCTTTGGCGCCATCTGTGGTTCATCGCTGGCCACAGCGGCGACCATGGGTCAAGTGGCCTTGCCTGAGTTGACTCGCCACGGTTACTCTCAGCGCTTGTCCGCTGCGGCCATCGCCGCGGGCGGCACGCTGGGGATTTTGATTCCGCCCTCTGTGCCTCTGGTGATTTACGCCATCATCGCGGAGCAAAACATCGCCAAACTGTTTTTGGCCGCGTTCGTGCCCGGCATCATTGCCGCGATCGGCTACATGGTGGTGCTGGCCATCATTGCGCGTGTGAGCCCGCAAGACGCCCCGGCTGGCGAGCGCTTCACCTGGGCCCAGCGCGCCAAGGCACTGTGGGAAACCTGGCCGGTGCTGCTGATTTTCTTGGTGGTGATCGGCGGCATCTACGGTGGCGTGTTCACCCCGACCGAAGCCGCCTCCATCGGCACCGTCGCCACGGCCATCGTGGCTTGGACTTCTGGTGGCCTCAAGGGCCGTGGCCTGCTCGAGTGCATGGCGGGTGCGGCCGGTGCCACCGGCATGATCTTTTTGATCTTGCTTGGCGCCGACATCTTGAACGTCTTTTTGGCGCTCTCTCAGGTGCACACCGAACTGGCCAAGTGGGTCATCGACCTGGGCTGGTCGCCGCTGGCGATTCTGGCCGTGATCATCCTGATCTATTTGGTGCTGGGTTGCATCATGGACAGCTTGTCGATGATTTTGCTGACTGTGCCCATCTTCTTGCCCATCATTTTGGGCATCGACCTGTGGGGTCTGAGCGAAGACGCCAAACTGATTTGGTTTGGCATCTTGGCGCTGATGGTCGTGGAGATTGGCTTGATCACGCCCCCCGTGGGCATGAACGTCTTCATCATCTCCAGCATGACCAAAGACGTGGAGATGAAGCAAATCTTCAAATACGTCATGCCCTTCCTGGCCTCTGACCTCTTGCGCATCGTGCTGCTGGTGTTTTTCCCCAGCATGGCCTTGCTGTTGATCAACTTGATTTCTCAGGGTTGACACGCCGTGTTTGATCGCACCGTCCACCACTGCCGCCGCTGCGGCACCGCCGTTGAGCAACGCATCCCCGACGACGGTGACACGCGCGTGCGCGCCGTGTGCCCCAGTTGCCACACGGTGCACTACGTTAATCCATTGTTGGTGGTGGGCACCCTGCCCGTTTGGCACGACGGCCGGGTGCTGCTGTGCAAACGCGCGATTGAGCCGCGTCATGGCAAGTGGACCCTGCCAGCGGGCTTCATGGAGTTGAACGAAAGCACCCAAGAAGGCGCGGCCCGCGAAACCGACGAGGAGGCCGGCGCACAGATCGAGATGGGCCCCTTGTTCAGCTTGATCAACCTCAGCGTGGTGGGCCAGGTTCACATGTTTTACCGCGCCAGCTTGCTCAGCGATCGGTTCGCACCCGGCCAAGAGTCGCTGGAGGTGCGCCTGTTCGCTGAAGACGAAGTGCCTTGGTCGGAGTTGGCTTTTTCCACCGTGCGCATGACCCTGGAGCGGCACTTTGAGGACAGCCGAACGGGGGTGTTCGGCTTTCACCACATGGACTGGCACCCGCATGAACGCTGAGGCCGCTTGGCGCCAACCACCCAGGTGACACGCCTGGTCTGACGCCGGGCATGGCAATTGGTTACATTGCACCCATGCACGCGCCCAAGTCCTCACCTGTCCCCTGGTTGGAAGACGGTGAGCCCCTGCCACCCGTCGATCAAGCGCACGGACCTCACGAGGTGATGTCTGGCCTCTTGGCCGCCAGCGCCAACATTGGCATGAATCGCCTGGTGCAAGCCTATCGGCGTGGTGTTTTTCCCTGGTACAGCGCTGGACAACCCGTGCTGTGGTGGTGCCCAGACCCGCGCATGGTGTT
>JALRFN010000234.1 GCA_023268425.1 Burkholderiaceae bacterium
GAAATGCAAGCCGCGCAAAGCCAGTTGCGCACCCTGCGCTGCGGCGCATGGCCCATTCCCTACGGCGACTTCCCCAGCCTGCGTTGGGCGGAGGTCGAGTTGCAGCCACTCACCGGCCGGCGCCACCAATTGCGCCGCCACTGCAAACACATTGCCCATCCCATCTTGGGCGATGGCACACACGGCAAAGGGCCCTTGAACCGCGCCGTGGCCGCGCACTTGGGACTGCATCGGCTGTGGCTGCATGCCCTGCACTTGGCAATGCCCCACCCGGTCACCGGTCAAGCCCTGAGCCTGAATGCCCCACTGGGCGAAGACTGGTCGCGCTGGGGCGAAACACTGGCGCCCTTGGCTGCCGCTTCAGCCGACGCCACCGCCCAAGCGGGCGATGGCGTGCCCCCCAATCGCGGGGCTTAAGCCGCCGCTGCGCCGCCTCACTGACCCTTCAAGGCCTCTTGCTCCATCAGCAAATAGGTGTTGTAGGCGTTCATGCGATTGGCGAACTTGAACATGGGCACGCCCGTCCACTCGCCCCAATCGGTTTCGGCATAAGCTTCATCAAACGGCACCAAGTCGCGCGCTGCATCGCCCATGCTTTGGCGCAAAAACTTCAGGTAATCGCGCACCAAACCAATGTCCTTGCGCGGATCGTTGGACCACTTGCCATGCCCCGGCACCACGGCCGCCGCGTCGTAAGTCATCAAATGCTCCAGCGACTTGATCCAGTGACTGGAGTCGGCCTTGCCCACAAACGGCAAACGGCCATTGAAGATCAAATCGCCTGAAAACAAGACCTTTTCGGATGGCACCCAAACGGCCAAATCGTCTGGGGTGTGCGCCGGCCCCACCGGGTCGATTTGCACCGTCAAGCCCGCCAGCGTTCGGGTCGTGGCTTGGCTGAGCCACTCGTCGGCAAACACCAAGCGCGTCTGGTCGTCGACCCAGGGCGCCATATCTTGGCGCGAGGCTTGCAAGCGCGTTTGCGCATCAGCAGAGTTCAGGTACAGCTTGCCACTGTCGTGCGCGATGATGCGGGCGCCCACGTCCTTGAAGACCTGCAAGCCATACACATGGTCGGCGTGGTAGTGCGTCAAGATCACATCGGTCACGGGCTTGTCGGTGACCTTGCGAATCTCAGCCAGCAGGCGTTGCGCCACCGCGGGCGAGCCCAAGGCGTCAATCACCAACACGCCCGTTGGGCCCACCACAAAACCGGCGTTGCTGATGAAATTCTGGTTCTCGCTGTTGCCCAGCGCCGCCAAACCCTGCACGTAATAGCTGTTGGGGCCCACTTGTTTCGGCGCCACGGAAGGCAGCGCCGCCATGGCACCCGCGTGGGCCCAAACCCCCATGAACACGCCCACCAACCAACTCCCAAGCCTGTTGCGCATCGTCTGCTCCTTGTTGAAATGCGATGACCTCAAGTCGCAATATAAGTGAATGGCGATATTTCGAACAGTGCTCAACTGACACCCACAAAAAACGCAGGGCTGCAGCCCAAATCATCTGAGATGGCCGATTGAGGCTTGGGGCGGCAGAGAAGGCATTGATGAGGCCTTTGTGCGCCGACTGCGAAGCCCGTGACCCATGCGTTGGAGGACCAGGAGGCTCAACCATGGCCGCACATCCACCACGGAGCCGCAAGCAGCGCGCCCGCGCGCCCGAAGGTCAATCTCGGATAATTGCCCCATGGCACTCATCACCCTTTTAGACGCATCGCTGGCTTACGGCCACGTTGCCCTGCTCGACCACACCGAATTCAACCTCGAGACACGCGAACGCGTGGGCCTCATTGGCCGCAACGGCACGGGCAAATCTTCTTTGCTCAAAATCCTCGCTGGCTTGGAGAAAGCGGACGATGGCGTCATGCATATGCAACAAGGCCTGCGCCTGGCTTATGTGCCGCAAGAGCCCGAACTGAACGACGCTGACACCATCTTTGATGCCGTCAAAGCCGGTTTGGCCGAAGTATTGCAAGCGATCGACGACTACACCCACAGCCGTGGCGATTTACACGCCTTGCAAAGCCGCATCGAGGCCATGGACGGGTGGGACTGGGAACAGCGTGTGGCCGAAACACTCAACCGCCTGCACCTCAAGGGGGACGCCAGCGTGGGCTCCCTCTCAGGCGGCAACCGCAAACGGGTTGCCCTGGCGCGCGCACTGGTCACGCGCCCTGATGTGCTGCTGCTGGATGAGCCTACCACTCACCTGGATTTG
>JALRFN010000291.1 GCA_023268425.1 Burkholderiaceae bacterium
CGATTGACGCCGACTTGGCCGCGGGCTTGCAGCCCTTTGTGGTGGTCGGCACGGCGGGCGCGGTCAACGTCGGCGCGATTGACGATTTGGAGGCCCTGGCCGACATCGCCGCGCAGCACCAGATGTGGTTGCATGTGGACGGCGCCTTTGGCGCCTTGGGTGTGCTCAGTCCACAGCTCAAGCCGCGCTTGAGTGGCCTGCGTCGCGCCGACTCGCTGGCCTTTGACTTTCACAAATGGCTGCACGTCAACTACGACGCCGGCTTGGTGCTGATGCGCTCAGAGGAAGCCCATCGCCGCGCGTTCTCAGAGCGCCCCGATTACCTCAAAGGAGCAGAGCGGGGTTTGGCCGCGGGCAACCCTTGGCCGGTGGAGTACGGCCCAGAACTGTCGCGCGGTTTTCGCGCCTTGAAAATTTGGACACAGTTGCACGAGCACGGCATCGACAAGCTGGGCGCCATGATCAGTCGCAATTGTGCGCAAGCGGCTTATTTGGCGCAGCGCGTTGAAGCCAACGCCAATACGCGCTTGTTGGCCCCGGTGGCGATGAACATTTGCTGTTTCCGTTACGAGGCGCCGGGGCTGGATGAGGTGGCATTGAACGCCTTGAACGACGAAATCGTGGTGCAGTTGCAGTTGCGTGGCATCGCCGCACCATCGACCACCAGCTTGCACGGCCAGACCGCGATTCGCGTCAACATCACCAACCACCGCACGCAAACCGCTGACTTGGATGTCTTGTTCGAAGCGGTCTTGGCACTGGGCGCCGAGTTGGTGCCTGCTGTGCCTTGAGCGCAGTGGCTTGATTCTGGTTTGGCACACATTCCAAGAGACAATAGCCAGCGCGCCCGAAGTGGGCGCGCGCTGTGAGTCTGAACCATGGCCAAAACCCTGCAAGGCGCGATGTGGAAGCAGTTGATGCTGCGCCACGCGCGCGAACACCGCACGTTGCAAGCGCAAATCCGCGAAATGCTCGTGGGCGCGATTTTGGACGGCCATTTGGTGCCGGGCAAAGCCGTGCCCTCCAGTCGCGTGCTGTCGCAACACCTGGGCGTGGGGCGCATCACCGTGGTCTTGGCCTACCAACAGTTGGCCGACGAGGGCTACCTGATTTCCAAAGAGCGCAAAGGCCACTTCGTCAACCCACACATCGTGGGCGAGCGGCTCAAGCCAGCGGCACCCAGCTTCAGCAGCAGCAGCGAGGCCAGCGTCGATTGGTCAACGCGCTTGTGTCAGCACCCTGGCGCGCAACGCAGCATCAGCAAGCCCAGCAATTGGCAGTCTTACCCTTATCCGTTTTTGTACGGGCAGTTTGACGAATCGTTGTTCCCCACCTCGGCGTGGCGCGAGTGCTGCCTCAAGGCGCTGAGCGTGTTGGACATCCGCGAGTGGGCCCCTGACCAAATCAGCCGCGACGACGAGTCATTGGTGCACCACATTTGCACCCGCGTTTTGCCTCGGCGCGGGGTTTGGGCCACGCCCGATGAGTTGATGATCACCGTGGGGGCGCAGCACGCGCTGTACATGGTGGCGGATTTGTTGATCGGCAAAGGCACGCGCGTGGCCATTGAAGACCCGGGCTACCCCGATGCGCGCAACATCTTCAGCAACCGCACCGACGCGATGACGCCTTGCCCCATCGACGCGCACGGCTTGGTGGTCGGTGAGCATTTGCGCCAGTTTGATTACCTCTACACCACGCCCAGCCACCAGTGCCCCACGGGGGTGACCATGCCGCTGCAGCGGCGCGAGGCCTTGCTGCAGCTGGCCAACGACGCCGACATGGTCATCATCGAAGACGATTTCGAAAGCGAAAACAACTTCGAGGGCCACCCCATTCCGGCGCTCAAAAGTCTGGACCGCCACAACCGCGTGATCTATGTCGGCAGCTTGTCCAAGAGCATGGCGCCGGGCCTGCGCATTGGCTACATCGTCGCGGACCGCGCCTTGATCACCGAGCTGCGTGCGCTGCGTCGCCTGATGCTGCGTCACCCCTCGACCTTCATCCAGCGCAGCCTCTCGCTGTTCATCTCACTCGGCCATAACGACGCGCAACTCAAGCGTTTGGGTGAGGCACAAAAAGAGCGCAGCGCCATCGTCTTGGACGCCTTGGCCCGCCACGCGCCACAGTGTTCACCCACCCTGGTCAGTGGTGGCGGCTCGTGTTGGCTGCGCTTGCCCGACGGCG
>JALRFN010000398.1 GCA_023268425.1 Burkholderiaceae bacterium
CGACCCCGGTACTTTTGTAGATGTTGCTCAATGGTGGCGCGTACCACCGACAAGCCACTGGCATTGGGCAGAGGCAAATCTCCAGCATCGCCCAGCCATGGCAAGGGCGAGACATCAAATAAGGGGTGCTCGGCATCACACAACATCATCGATGCTTGGCGAATGGCCATGGGCCCCATGCGTGCGCCGGGGCGATGCGTGACCGCGCCATCAAAGGGCAATCCCAAAACCAGCAAGGCTTGAGTGCCATCATCGGGCGCGCAGGCGGCAAAACGCAACTGGTGTTGTTGATAAGGAAAAGCTGCTGCTGACATCGCTACCCATTTCAAAAACAAAGCTTGCACTGCTCATGCATGATGCAACGCCAAGGACCACCGAGTTTCAGGAGATCGCATGCACAACATAGATGCGGCATTGGCACAAGAAATTGCGCTTTTTTCGGCTACACATGGCCAGAGTATGGCACTCAGCCAAGCCAGCGCCCCGCACTTTTTATACAGCGCGCCCATGCACTGGATGAGCGATTGGGCAACACCACACTTGATCCATGCCCGATCCGCCCAAGACCATCGCCTGTGGGACGTCGATGGCCATGCCTATTTGGATTTGTGTTTGGGTGACACCGGGGCTATGTTCGGGCACAGACCCCTGGCCATCGACCGTGTTTTGCGTCAAAGCGATGCACCCCTGACTTGCATGCTGCCCAGTGACAACTTGGCCACAGTCGGTGACGCTTTGCAAGCTCGCTTTGGCCTATCCCATTGGCAAGTGACGCTGTCAGCCAGTGACGCCAACCGCTTTTTGATTCGCTGGGCGCGTGCCATCACCCAACGCCCCGTTGTCTTGGTGTTTGATGGTTGTTACCACGGCGCAGTGGATGACACTTTGGTGGATTGGTCTGCGCAAACCGGTGTTCAACCCCGCGCCTCTTTGCTCGGTGAGGTGTACTCACACGCGATACACACACGAGTCGTGCCTTTCAACGATTTAGACGCCTTAGAGGTGGCGCTGGCCTCACATGACGTGGCCTGCGTATTGGCGGAACCCGCATTGACCAATTGTGGTTTGGTCTTGCCACAAGCAGACTTTTGGATAAAGGCACAACAATGTTGCCAGCAACACGAGACCTTGCTGATCTTGGACGAAACCCATACCTTGTCCACTGGCCTAGGCGGTTATGCCCAACAACACCAACTGAAACCTGATGCAGTGGTGATGGGCAAAGCCGTCGCTGGCGGTTGGCCCTGTGGTGTTTATGGCTTTTCGGCTGACATGGCCGCTGCGATGATGGATGCCAAGGCCCACGCACCTGCAGGTCACAGCGGCATTGGAACCACACTCTCTGGCAATGCCCTGTCCTTGCATGCCTTAGAGGCTGCCTTAAACCACCTGCACCAAGCCGAACCCTACGGCGCCATGTTGGCCACAGCCAATCAATTGGCTCAAGGGCTCTCAGACTTGTTGGCACAACACCGGTTGCCGTGGACACTGACTCAACTGGGTGCTCGCATGGAATTGCAATTCAGTGCAGACCCGCCTAAAAATGCCGGCGAAGCACGCGCCGCTCAAAACGACAAGCTGGAGCACTTTTTGCATTTGTTCATGCTCAACAGGGGCGTGTTGCTGACCCCTTTTCACAACATGATGCTTTGCGCGCCCAGTTGGACCACCAACGAGCTCCAGCAGGTTTTGAACCTCTGGGACCATGCCTTGAAACAAGTGAAGTCCATGTCCGCTTCATGAAAAAACGCGCAGCTTTACATGCCCTTTTCATTGCGCCACAAACGCGTTGCACTTGACAAGCAAACTGCGTTGCACGGATGTCCAAACCACTTCCGCTTCACACATCAATCAGGAGGATTTTCATGAAAACAACACGACCCACATGGTTACAAGCCGGTTTACTCAGCGGCGTTTTGTTACTCAGCGCGGCAGGGGCTTGGGCCGATGACCACGGCCGCGAAAAAGGGGTACATGGCGACTGGGCTGAGCGCCATGAGCAACGCATGCAGGAACGCACCGATGCCTTGCGCGACGCGCTGCAATTGCAAGCCACTCAACAAGGTGCGTGGGACGCATTCAAAGCGGCGATGAAGCCTCCCACCAAACCAGAGACCAAAGATCGACAGGCGCATCGCGAGGCCTTCAAAGACATGAACACCTTGCAACGCCTGGATTGGATGAAAACCATGAAGGCCAAACGCGATAGCCAAATGGACCAGCGTGATCAAGCGATTCGCAGCTTCTACCAACAGTTGGACACTTCACAACAAAAGACCTTCGATGCCCAGTTTTGGATGCGGGGCGACGGTCACCACGATCGTGGTCGCGAAGAACGATCACACGAACACGGGGAGAAACCCACACGCTAAAACCAGTTGTTGCTGAAGCATGAACACCAGCCAATCGTTCAAACGATTGGCTTTTTTTCTTCAGTGGGGGACAAACGGGTGGATAAAACAAGAACAAGCCCAGACTTATCCACAGATTTGGCAACCAACTCGGACTTGTTGTGTTGGCAAACACAAGCGACTCATGGTCTCTTGCACATGCTTGACACGTACACAAGTCGATGATTTTGCTTTAAATATTTCGCTTATCCACTGCTGTTTCAGCACTCTACTACGACTACTATCTTTAAATATTTAATTCATTGATTCATAAACAACTTCAGGAAAAACAAATCCAAGCCCGAAATGGGACAATTCACCACTCGGAGAAACACATGGATTACCCTGATCATTTTGACGTTATTGTGGTGGGTGGCGGTCACGCCGGTACCGAAGCGGCTTTGGCCGCAGCGCGCAGTGGTGCCAAAACCTTGTTGCTGACTCATAACATCGAAACCTTGGGGCAAATGAGTTGCAACCCATCGATCGGTGGCATTGGCAAGGGACATTTGGTCAAAGAGCTGGATGCGCTCGGGGGTGTCATGGCATTGGCCACTGACCATTCAGGCATTCAATTTCGCATCCTCAACAGTTCCAAAGGCCCCGCAGTCAGGGCCACTCGCGCACAGGCTGACCGCATTCGCTACAAGGCCCACGTGCGCCACGTTTTGGAAAACCAAAGCAATTTGAGTTTGTTTCAACAAGCTGTCGATGATTTGTTGGTCAAAGATGATCGCGTGGTTGGCGTGGTCACCAAGATTGGTATCCGTTTTTGGTCCGATGCGGTTGTGCTGACCGCTGGCACCTTTTTGGATGGCGTCATTCACGTGGGCTTGGAACACCACGCTGGCGGTCGAGCAGGGGACGAGCCTGCCATTTCTTTGGCTCACCGTTTGCGTGAATTGAAACTGCCAAGAGGGCGTTTGAAAACGGGTACACCGCCGCGTTTGGATGGTCGAAGCATTGATTTCTCCAAATGTGTTGTTCAGCCTGGTGATGGCATGCCGGGCGGACATGCTGCGGACAAGGCCGTGCCCAGCTTCAGTTTCATGGGTGGGGCACACATGCACCCCAAACAGTTGCCGTGTTGGGTGACCCACACCAATGAACGCACCCACGACATCATTCGTTCTGGCTTTGACCGCAGCCCCATGTTCACGGGCAAGATCGACGGCATTGGCCCGCGTTATTGCCCAAGCGTGGAGGACAAGATCAACCGCTTCGCAGATAAACAAGCACACCAAATATTTTTAGAGCCTGAGGGTTTGGATACACATGAGATCTATCCCAATGGCATTTCGACCAGTTTGCCTTTTGATATTCAATTCGCGTTGGTGCGTTCCATTGCTGGTTTAGAGAACGCACACATTTTGCGACCTGGCTACGCGATTGAGTACGATTACTTTGACCCCACGGGCCTCAAGGCCAGTTTTGAGTCCAAAGTCATTTCAGGCTTGTTTTTCGCTGGGCAAATCAATGGCACGACAGGGTACGAAGAAGCAGCTGCACAAGGCTTGTTTGCGGGTTTGAATGCAGCGCGACATACCAGAGGAGAGGCCCCTTGGTCACCCGCTCGGCACGAAGCCTACCTTGGTGTTTTGGTGGATGATTTGGTTACCAAAGGGGTGAATGAGCCCTATCGCATGTTCACCAGCCGGGCGGAGTACAGGCTGCAACTGCGAGAAGACAACGCAGATTTGCGCTTGACTGAAGCGGGTCGTCAGATGGGCTTGGTCGACGACGCCCGTTGGGATGTATTTTGTCGCAAGCGAGATGCCATTGAGCGCGAAGTGCAACGTTTGCGCAGCACCTGGGTGCGACCCGCGACGGTTTCGTCAGATGAGTCACAACGTGTTTTAGGTGCGGTTCTGGAACACGAATATGCTTTGGCAGATTTGCTCAAACGACCGCAAGTCAGTTATGAGGCGCTGATGACACTCAACGATGGCGCATTTGTTTCAAATGACCCCTTGCTGCATGTTTCACGTGAAACACATGTTGATAACGATATTGCTTTGGCTGAGCACGTTCGTGAGCAAGTGGAGATCAGAATCAAATATGCCGGTTACATCGACAGGCAAAACCTTGAGGTCGAACGCGCTGCCAGCTACGAGCACCTGAAGATGCCAAAAGACTTCGACTACATGACGATTTCGGCGCTGAGCATTGAAGTGAGGCAGAAACTGCACAAAGTTCAACCAGAAACCTTGGGTCAGGCCAGTCGCATCTCCGGGGTCACGCCGGCTGCGGTGTCCTTGCTGTTGATTCAACTGAAAAAGCGGGGTTTCGCTCTGAACAAGGCTTTGGCTCCTGAAACAAGTGACGCCCAACCATGAGCACGAGGCAGCAAGCAGAACTTGCTTTGCGAGAGGTTGCAAACACACTCTCCATTGATTTGAGTGAAGCGCAGAGCCTGGCTTTGCATGATTACGTTTCGTTGTTGCTGAAGTGGAACCGGGTATACAACTTGACGGCGATTCGCGAGCCACAAGAGGTTTGGACCCATCACATTTACGACAGCATGGCCGCTGTGCCTGCCATGTTGGAGCGAGATGCCCATGCACACCACATTCTGGATGTGGGTTCTGGTGGGGGCTTACCAGGCGTGGTTTGGGCCATTTTGCGGCCAGATTGGCAAGTGGATTGTTTGGATGCTGTGGCTAAAAAAATGGCTTTCGTTCAGCAGGTGATTCATGCAACGCCCATGGTGCACGGGCGCATGCGCGCGTGGCACACCCGTGTTCAAGAACACAAACAGCAATATGACCTGGTGACATCTAGGGCGTTTGCTTCACTGTCTGATTTTGTGATTTGGACCCGTCATTTGCTCAAGCCCAATGCACACTGGATGGCGATGAAGGGCAAGTGGCCTCAAGAAGAAATTGACGCTTTGCCTGCAGATGTTGAGGTGTTTCACGTGAAACAATTGCATGTCCCTCATCTGGATGAGGAGCGCTGGCTGATTTGGATGCGTTTGAAGGCTTAAGTGCGCTGAAGTTTGTCGTCCATCATCTACACTCGCCAACTAGCGAGTGCCAAGCCCATCGCTGATTTGACTTTCGGGCGGAACCAGGGACCTCAGATGGCCAAAATATTTTGCGTTGCCAACCAAAAAGGTGGAGTAGGCAAGACCACCACCACGGTGAATTTGGCTGCGGGCTTGGCCAAGATTGGGCAGCGCGTGCTCATGGTGGATTTGGACCCTCAGGGCAATGCCACCATGGGTTCGGGTGTCGACAAGCGTACGCTTGAACACTCCATTTATGACGTGTTGCTGGGTGATGTCGACGTGGTCACCGCGAGGGTTCACAGTGAGGCTTGTGGGTACGATGTCTTGGGTGCCAACCGAGAACTCGCAGGCGCAGAAATTGAATTGGTCAATGTGGATGACCGCAATCGCCGCTTAAAAAACGCCTTGGCCTCGGTCGCTGGTGATTACGATTTTGTTTTGATTGATTGCCCACCGTCTTTGAACATGTTGACCCTGAACGGCTTGTGTTCGGCCAATGGTGTGGTGGTACCCATGCAGTGTGAATATTTTGCGCTTGAGGGTTTGAGTGATTTGGTCAACACCATCAAACAAGTGCATGCCAATTTGAACCGAGATTTGGAGTTGATTGGTTTGTTGCGCGTGATGTTTGACCAACGCATCACCTTGCAGCGTCAAGTCAGTGATCAGATCAAGGCGCACTTTGGCAACAAGGTTTTTGACACCGTCATTCCCCGCAATGTTCGATTGGCAGAAGCGCCTAGCTATGGTTTGCCAGGCGTCGTGTTTGATCCACAAGCACGAGGATCGCAAGCCTTTTTGGAATTTGCACAAGAAATGGTCGATCGCATCGACACCATGCGGCGTTGATGTTTCACGTGAAACACCTCATTTTGCAGTTGCCCGGTTGGTTGGGTTCTGGACCAGGGCATTGGCAAAGCCATTGGGAAGCGCAGTGGGGCGATCAGCGGGTGCAGCAATTGGATTGGCAGCAACCACTGCGGGGCGATTGGCAGATTGCATTGCAAGAGCACATGTGGGCCCAACAGATTGCGAGTCAGGAGCGAGGAGATGGTCCGGTGCGTTTTGTGCTGGTCGGCCACAGTTTGGGCTGCCACTTGATCAGCACCTGGGCACATTTTTCGCCACATGTTGAGTGGGTGGCAGCGGCCATGCTGGTGGCAGCCCCCGATTTGAGCCAGCGCGATGGATTACCTCAAGCGCTTAGACCTTGGTCACCACCCGTTTTGGCAACTTTGCCTTTCCCTTCGCTCTTGGTCAGCAGTGATGACGATCCCTACGCATCGCCAGAAGCAACTCAGCACATGGCACTGGCGTGGGGGAGTCAACACCAACGCTTGTCGGGACTTGGACACATCAATGCAGATTCTGACCTCGGAAATTGGCAGCAAGGCCGAAACATGTTGAACCAGCTGTTGGCCAGTACAGCGATCGCATAAAGGAAATTCAAAAGATGGCAACGAAAAAAACCAAAGGTTTGGGACGTGGTTTGGAAGCGCTGTTGGGCCCAGATGTCAGCGAACGCGATGATCAAGCAACGCGCTTGCCCAATCAGTTAGCCGTCAGCAGATTGGTCGCTGGTCAATACCAGCCGCGCTCACGCATGGACGAGGGGGCTTTGTATGAGTTGGCTGAGAGCATTCGCGCGCAAGGTGTGATGCAACCGTTGTTGGTGCGGCCCATTGATGCTCAAGGGCGTTACCAAGCACTTCAATTGCCAGTGATGCCAGATCAGCGGTTTGAAATCATTGCCGGAGAACGTCGGTTCAGGGCCGCTCAGTTGGCAGGTTTGGATGAAGTGCCTGTGTTGATTCGCGACGTGGACGACAAGACCACCGCGGCCATGGCCCTGATCGAAAACATGCAGCGCGAAGACCTCAATCCGTTGGAAGAGGCTCGCGGCATCCAACGCCTGATTCGTGAGTTTGGCTTGACTCACGAGGAAGCGGCGCAATCTGTTGGTCGGTCTCGCAGCGCGGCCAGCAACCTCTTGCGGTTGCTCAATTTGGCCGAGTCGGTACAAACCATGTTGATGGCGGGTGACCTGGACATGGGTCATGCCCGAGCCTTGTTGACTTTGGACAAGAGCACGCAAATCACGGCAGCCAATCAAATTGTTGCCAAGAAGCTATCGGTGCGCGAAGCCGAACGTTTGTCCAAAAAACTGGGCGCGGAGTTCAGTTTGGTGGCGACCAAGCCTGGGCGAGAAAAGTCCAGAGACGTCAAACGTGTCGAAGAAGAGCTTTCAGATTTGCTCGCCGCACAAGTGGAAGTGCGGGTCAAAAAACACATCAAGCGAGGCGGTCGCGTTTGGGAGCAAGGCGAATTGAGCATCCAGTTTGCTTCTTTGGACGAACTCAATGCCTTGATCGAGCGGATTCGCCAAGCGTCCTGACCCAAGATCAAAAAAGCCTCAAAAGAGGCTTTTTAGCGAAAGTTACTGGAAGATCTTGCCAGGATTCAAGATGTTGTGCGGATCCAAGGCTTGTTTGATGGTTTTCATCATGTTCACGGCAACTGTTCCGGCCTCGACCTCCAAGAAGCCGCGCTTGTGTAAACCAATGCCATGTTCACCCGTGCAGGTACCGCCAGCCTCGATGGCCCTGGCCACCAATTGATGGTTGAGTTGTTCGGCCAACTCGCGCTCGGCTTCTGAGGCAGGGTCGATCAAATAACCCATGTGGAAATTCCCGTCGCCCACGTGCCCGACCAAGAAGTAGGGCAGTTTCACCGCATGCACCTCATCCACCGCTTGGGTGACGGCCTCAGCCAAGCGGCTGATGGGCACACAAGCATCGGTGGTGATGGCCACGCAACCCGGACGAGATTGCAAAGCAGCAAAAAAAGCGTGGTGACGGGCTGCCCAGAGCTTGGTTCTGGCCTCGGGGGTTTCGGCCCATTGAAAGTCCGCGCCGTGGTGCTCTGCGGCAATGTCTTGCACGGTTTCGATTTGCTCTTTCACGCCGTTGGGTGAGCCATGGAACTCCATCAACAGCATGGCGTCTTCGGGCAAAGACAACTTGGAATAGGCGTTGACCGCCGCGACAGAAATACCGTCCAACAATTCACAACGGGCAATCGGCACCCCCATTTGAATGATGTCTTGCGTGGCTTTGACGGCATCTTGCACACTGGGAAACGAACAAGTGGCCGCCATCACGGCTTCTGGCAAGGGGTAGAGGCGCAGGGTGATTTCGGTGAAGATGCCCAAAGTGCCTTCGCTGCCCACCATCAAGCGGGTCAAATCGTAACCAGCGCTGGACTTGCGGGCCCGCGAACCCGTGCGCAAAACGCTGCCATCAGAGGTCACGACCTCCAAAGCCAAGACGTTTTCCTTCATGGTGCCATAGCGCACGGCGTTGGTTCCGGAAGCCCGCGTGGCGCTCATGCCACCGATGGTTGCATTGGCACCGGGGTCAATCGGGAAAAACAAGCCCTGGTCACGCACCGCCGCATTGACCGCCTCACGCGTGACGCCGGGCTGGACCGTCACGGTCAGGTCTTCGTTGTTGATGGAAATCACCCGATCCATGCGCGAGACATCGATGCTGATGCCGCCTTCAATCGCCAGCAAATGCCCCTCCAATGAGCTGCCTACGCCAAAGGGGATGACGGGCACACGGTATTGATGTGCCAACTTCACCGCGTCACACACGTCTTGTCTGGACTCAGCGAACACCACCGCTGTCGGTGCGGGCACGTGGGTGAAGGCCGACTCGTCACGCCCGTGTTGGGCGCGCACGGCTTCCGCCGTTGAACAGTTGCTGCCAAAGCGCGCCTTTAGAGCGTCGATGAAGGCTGGGGGGACGTCGCGCAAACGGACTTCGGGCAGTTCAGAGAGTTGGACAGTCATGGTGTTTGCCTATGGATAATCGAAACCTCGGCGTGTTCAATGCACGCCCAACAGATCATTGCATTATCGAATAAGAGGCCGCAGGACATGGGCAACCGCTTGACACAAATCGCCACTCGCACTGGGGACGACGGCACCACGGGTTTGGCTGACAACACGCGTTTGGATAAGTTCGATGACCGCATACAGACCATGGGCGAGGTCGACGAACTGAACTCGCACATTGGTGTGTTGTTGTGCGAAACCTTGCCTCAAGACGTTCGCGACTTGCTGGTGGAGATTCAACATCAGTTGTTCAACCTCAGCAGTTGCATTGCCATGCCGGGTTATGAGGCCTTGAAGCCCGAGGCGGTACTGTCTTTGGACCAAGCTTTGGAGCACCACAACGCCACGCTACCGCGCTTGATGGAATTCATCTTGCCGGGTGGGAATCGGCCGGCAGCGCTGGCCCACGTTTGCCGAACCGTGGCGCGGCGCGCTGAGCGCCATTTGGTGCGTCTGAATCGCCAACACCCGCAAGCCCCGGTGTTGGGGCAATACCTGAACCGCCTCAGCGACTTGATGTTTGTGTTGGCGCGCGTTTTGAACCGCGCGGATGGTGGTGACGACGTGTACTGGCGCAGCGAACGCATGCTGCGCCAATCGACCGACCCCAACGCGTGATGGCGGCTCTTAAGCTTGGCGCCAAATCAAGCGATCGACCGACCATCGGCCAGGGCCGTTGATTACCACCGCGACCAACAGCGCTGCCCAACTCAGGTGGGTTGGCCAGGCGTCTGGGTAAACAAACAATTGAATGGTCGCGGTCATCCCCAGCAAGCCCAGCGCAGACAGACGGCTCAACAAGCCAACAGCCAGCAGCAGCGACAAACCATGCTCTGCGTACGTTGCCAGGTAGGTCGCCGCCTCGGGCGGGAGCAACGGCAAGGCGTATTCATTTTCAAACAAGAAAAAGGTCGAGTCTTTGATGTGCAGCCAGCCATCGACCTTGGTGCGCGCCGACAAGAAAAAGATGGCAGCCATGCTCAAACGAGCACAAAAAAGCCAGAAGTCTTGTGCCCAATCAAATTGGCTGACTTGATGCAATTTGGTTTTCAGTTCGCTGATCATGGTGAATCCCCTGGTTGGTGAGTGCTTGGGCAAGCACACAAAATTTGGCTGTCCCACAGCCAAGTGCCCCAGCTTGCTAAATTCAAGTGAGGGTCGGCTTCTAGCGCTCGACACAAGGCCGACTGCACGCCATCGCCATCGGACGCGGCCAGCAAAAACGCCAAATTCGCCGCATTCAAAGCTTGGGCTTGAACGTTGTCATCGACGCGGTGAACCAACAACGCGCTTGCCTTAGCCTCAGGTTCGACCGTTGGAAACCGATCAGCCAACCAAGTCTGTATCACCGTGGGCGGCAAATCCGTCAACACTTGAACGCTGGGGTGTAGGCACAAATGGGCGTGTGCTTGCGTCCACAAGGCACTGAACGCGTTGGCGTCCAAGACTTGCGCGTCTGGCGCCACATGGGCGCGCATCCAAGCCCAATCCGCGACCGCTAGCTGATCCGCAAGCGAATCGATCGGTGTTGAGTCGCGCAAGAACTCGGCGAAATCTGCTCCCATGTCCAACAAGACAGGTTGTTGAGGAGGATGAGCGTCCAGATACAGCCGACACAGGTGATCAAAGCGGACTTGGCCCAACTGGTGTTGCACGCTGGGGTACAGGGCCATCAAGGCGTCCAGCCAGCCGCGCCAGACCGTGTTGCGGTGAACACGTTGCGCCAAGTTCAGTTGGTCAGGTCGGCTCAAGCTGCGCACCCCTTGTAGCCACTGATTTGTGTGTGCGCTAAGCATGCGAAGTCCAGGCCTCGTCGTGTGCAGGAGACCGCGAAAGTCGGCTTGCCGCGGCCTGCCACAGCGCCAAGCCTCGCGCCCGTTCCGCCATCAAGACCTCAAAGCCAGGAACATCGTTGTCCCATTCGATCAAGCTTGGGATGGGGCCAAAGGCTCTGAGGATGGCCGCGTACGCCAGCCAGGTCTCCTGCGCCACAGCACTGCCGTGGCTGTCGATGCGCAAAACATCGCCCAGCACGGGGTCTGAGGAATAACCCGCCAAATGAATTTCCTTGATCGCGCCTGTCGGCAGCGACAACATCCAATCCATGGCGTGCTGTGGGGAGTGGCCCAGGTTGTGCGCCGACAGCAATGCGTTGTTGATGTCCAGCAGCATGTGGCATTGCGCGCGCTCCGTCAGGCGACACCAAAAGGTGGCCTCATCCAGTTGGTGGTCGGGATCAACCGCGTATTCCGTGGCGTTTTCAACCGCGACGGCGCGCCCGAGTCGCTGCTGAATGGTGTCGATGCGGGCGCACACGTGATCCAACAAGGCGGGTGTTCGCGCTGGTGCGAACAAATCGGGGTAGTAGGTGTGGCCATCGAAGGACCACGCCATGTGTTCAGAAACCAAAGCAGGTTGAATCACGTCAACAAGCCTGGCCAAGCGCGCCAGGTGTTGGGTGTCCAATGGCGCAGGGCCAGCAATCGACAGGCCAACCCCGTGAATGGACACAGGAAAGTGCGCAGCGATGGTTTTCAACCAAGCCAAACGCGGACCGCCAGCGACCATGTGGTTTTCGGCGTGAACCTCAAACCACAGGCCATCACTCGCGTCGAGGTCTAGGGCAGAAGCCACGTGCTGTGGCTTCAAACCCAGGCCGACGCTGAGTGGCGCAGTCCCCGTTTGGTGGCGCTTCAAGTTCAACCCTCAATGGGCTTCAAGGAACCGTGGCCCTTGGGCGTCTTGGTGGTTTCACAGGTGCCAGCGGGTACCAATTTCCAAGCATTGCCTTGGTAGTCTTTGACCGAAGTGCCCGCGCAACTGGTGCCAGGGCCTGCGGCGCAGTCGTTTTGGCCGGCCAAAGAAACACCGTAGCACTTTTCAGGCTTGGCTTTCTCTGCATAGACTTGGGTGGAGAGCAAGGACATGGCGGCGATGGCCAAGCCAGCAACGGCGGTGTTTTTCATGGTTCATGACTCCGAACAGGTTAGACACCTTGAGCATTACGACCCATTCGCACACACGGTTACATCACACGAACATTCATGGTTATAAATAATGCTTTATATTTCATCGGAAATCCCAACCCCGAGCTGCAGCACCGAGCTGTAACCTTTTGCGCTGGAAAGCGAAATTTTCATGAACCCAAACATCGAGCAAGAACTGCATGACTTGATGGTCCAAGTGTCAGCGGGCGCTCAAGCCCCCTACAAGGACTTGTTGAAGCGCATTGCGATCTTGGTGCGCGCTTACTTGCGGCGCAAACTGGCTCGTGTGGAAGAGGTGGAAGATTTGGTCCAAGAGGTGCTGTTGGCGGTTCATTTGAAGCGCCACACGTACGACTTGAGCCCGCCCGTGACCGCGTGGTTACACGCCATCGCGCGATACAAATTGATTGACCACTGGCGTCGCCAAGGACGGCGCCAAACGGTTGACGAAGACGAGGCGTTTTTAGAGAACGTGGAAGGCCCGTCTTCTGTGCAGGCCTATGAGGTGCAACGCGACGTGAGCTTCATGTTGACGCAGTTGCCGCAGAAACAACGAGAAATTGTTCAGATGATCAAGTTAGAGGGTTTGTCGGTCAGCGAGGTGGCATTGAAGATGAACATGAGTGAGTCGGCCGTGAAGGTCACGACCCATCGCGCGATCAAATCGATGGCCAAATACTTGGGTGAAAAGCCATGAAAACAGACGATTGGATAGACATGTTGGCGCATCCGGCCGCGCAACTGGAGGCACAAGGCAAGCAAGCACAATATCTGTGGTTGGGCTCGGGTTTGCTGGTTGCTGTGGCCTTGTGTGCCGTGTTTTGGGGGGTGGACGCGCGCTGGCCCCAGTGGTTTTCGACTTGGCCTTATGCGTTCAAGGCCGGCAGCGCTTTGCTGGTGGCCGCGCTGGCGGCGATCGCGTGGCGACGCCTGTTGTCACCGACACAAGAACCATTGCCCGTGCGCTCGGGTTTGCTGATGAGTTGGGCGGTGCTGGTGCTGGTCGCGCTGGCCATGCCTGCTTTGGACGCACCGTTGCGCGACATTTGGCAAGGCACCTGGCGCCAATGCGCGCCCAGCATCGTGTTGTTGGCGGTGCCCGTTTGGGTGGCGCTGTGGCAGGTGAGCAAACAGCAAGCGCCCGTTCATTTGCGCACCGTTGGGGCGGCGATGGGTGCCGTCTCTGGCGGTGTGGGCGCGGTGGTCTACAGCCTGCATTGCAGCGAATTCGCGCCCATGTTCATCGCGGTTTGGTATGGCCTGGGCATAGCGGCCAGCGTTTTGCTCAGCGTGTGGCTGGCCCCTCGCGCACTGCGCTGGTGAATCAGGGCTCGCTGCGCTTATTGACCAACCAAATGCCGATGGCCACACCACACAGGGCCAACAGCAGCTGAGCGCTCAAGGCTTCACCCAACAAGCCCACCCCGAAAATCAGCGCGAAGACCGGGGTCAAAAAGGTGAAGGCCGCCATGCGTGTGGCCGGGTAATGGCGCAGCAACCACATCCAAGTCAGGTAGCTCACAAAGGCGCCCACCACAGCCTGCAGCAGCATTGAACCCCAGGCCGTTGCACTGTAGTTCAGTTGCCAGGGCTCGCCCCAAAACCAAGACAAGATCGGCACGATCAGGCTGGTGGTGCCGACTTGGTAAAACAAGTTGCGCTCCGCGGCTTGTGGCGCCAGGCGTGGCGAACGCAAGACCAGGGTGGTCCAACCCCACAGCGCTCCGGCCACCAGGCCCATGATGTCGCCTCGCCATTGGCCGTTCTCATAGGCCAACAAGCCTTGCGAAAGGGCCAGCACCACGCCAGAAAACGCCACCACCAAACCCCACCACTGCAGGCGTCGCAGGTGTTCCGTGGGCACCAGCAGGGGCAGCAGACTGGCCACCCAAAACGGCGATGTGTACAGGAAAATCGTCAAGCGCGAAGCGTTGGTGTACTGCAAGCCGGCATAAATGAACGCGAACTCGGCGGCAAACAAGGCCCCCGCCAGCAAACCCATTGGCGCTGAGCCATCGTTGACCCACAGCGGGATGCGTCGCCAACGGCACCACAACATCAAACACGCCGTCGCGATCCAAAAACGCAAACTGGCTTGCCAAAATGGGGGCACCTCGGTGATCGCCGCCTTGATCAAAATTTGCTGGAAACCCCAAAACGCGCAACACAAAACCAACAACACCATGGCGCGGGTATCGAGATGGGTGTGGCGTCGCGCAGGCAGGTTCATGGTGGTCTGTTTGAGGGGGGCTCACGCAATGTAACGCAACGGCGACGAGCCAGATGAATTGCCGTTGGGTCTGATCGAAATCAAAGCAGTCGTGGACGGCGCCGGCATACTCTCCTGGGTATTCAGACACCACAGGAATTCCAGACATGAGCACTTTTGAACACTTGGCCTTGATGAAGAACATCAACGCCGAACTGGGCCCGTTTCGCAAATCGCAATCGACGGCGATGCAAGGCTTCGCAGCGCTGGCGGCCGCGTCGATGACGGCCGGGCTGATTGACGCGAAAACCAAAGAACTGATTGCGCTGGCCATTGGCGTGAGCCAACATTGCTCAGGCTGCATTGCATTTCACACCAAAGCCCTGGTCAAACTGGGCTGCAGCAAAGACGAGCTTGAAGAAATGCTCGCCATTTGTGTCTACATGGGTGGTGGACCCAATTTGATGTACGCCGCCGAAGCGCTCAAGGCCTTTGAGGCGCAGCAAGACAAAGAATCAGCGTAAATGTTGACCCCGCTCCAAGTCAGAGCGGGGTTGGCTGCGGCAAAGTCGGATTAAGCGTCGATGTTGGTCGCGCGCAAAGCGTTGCTTTCGATGAAGTGGCGGCGCGGCTCCACCTCGTCGCCCATCAACATGGTGAAGACCTTGTCGGCTTCGATGGCGTCTTCGATGCGCACTTGCAGCAAGCGGCGCACTTCGGGGTCCATGGTGGTTTCCCAGAGTTGCTCGGGGTTCATCTCACCCAGGCCTTTGTAGCGCTGGCGGCTGACGCTGCTTTCAGCCTGGGTCAACAACCAAGCCATGGCTTCGCTGAAATGGCTGACGGGCACGCCTTTTTGGCGCTCGCCCTGGCCGCGGCTGACGCGAGCACCAGCTTGTAACAGCCCCGCCAAGGACTCGCCAGCTTTGGCCAGCTTGGCGTAGTCGTTGCCCATCACGAAGTCTTGTGAAATCACCGTCGCGCGGTCGTTGCCGTGGTGGCGACGCACGATGCGCAAAAAGGCCTTGTCGCTGCGGGCATCAAACGCGGCCTCGACCACGGCGTCACTCAGCGCCGCTTGCAAGGTCACGGCGGCAGTGGTGGCTTCTTCTAGGTTTTGCCAGGTCAAGCGGGTGCCGTGAGCGATGGCGTTCAAGGCCGGCACGTCCATGAAGGCGGACAAGCGGTCGATGATGGCCTGTGCGCCTTGATAGAGCATGGCCAAGTCGTTCAGTCGCTCGCCTTCGAGCACTTGGTTGGCGTTGCCGCCGGTTTCGATGCTGGCATCACGCAAGGCCACGTCGAGCAAGTAATCGTCCAGTGCACGTGCGTCTTTGAGGTAGCGCTCGTCTTTGCCCGCTTTGACTTTGTACAACGGTGGTTGCGCGATGTAGATGTGGCCACGTTCGACCAGCTCGGGCATCTGGCGGTAAAAGAAGGTCAGCAGCAAGGTGCGGATGTGGGCGCCGTCGACGTCGGCGTCGGTCATGATGATGATGCGGTGGTAGCGCAACTTCTCGACGTTGAAGTCGTCGACGCCAGCTTTGCCGTCGCTGCCCGCAGTCTTGCCAATGCCGGTGCCCAAAGCGGTGATCAGCGTCAAGATCTCGTTGGAGCTGAGCAGCTTTTCGTAGCGCGCTTTTTCCACGTTCAAAATCTTGCCGCGCAAGGGCAAGATGGCTTGGAACTTGCGGTCTCGACCTTGTTTGGCGGAGCCGCCAGCCGAGTCACCCTCGACCAGGTAGATTTCGCACTGGCTGGGGTCTTTTTCTTGGCAGTCAGCCAGTTTGCCGGGCAAGCCCAAGAAAACTTCTGCGTCGTCTGCAGAGTGCGTCTTGTCGCCGTACGCGTTGTAGGGAGAGTTGTCCGTAGCATCTTGGATGTACACCGCATCGGTCAAGTTGAACACGTGTGCGAAGACGTCCATGGTTACACCATTGAAGTCGATGGGCAAGCGGTAGTTCAAGTTCAAGTCGATTACGCTGAACGAAGGCACTTGCCAAGACTCGGCACGGTCCGC
>JALRFN010000405.1 GCA_023268425.1 Burkholderiaceae bacterium
CCAATGCGCTTGAGCAAAGCGCCTACGCCCGGCTCATGCACCTCGCAGGCCAAGAAGTTGTCTTCGGGTCGCACCTGGGCGATGTGCGCCGTGGTCTCGCCCATGCCAAAGCCGATTTCAAAAATCACCGGGGCATCGCGGCCAAACACCGCCGCCAAGTCCAGGGTTTGCTGCTGGTAGGGCAGCAAAAACTGCGGCCCCCAAGTTTCCAGGGCCTTGTTTTGTCCAATGGTCGTGCGTCCAGCGCGGCGCACGAACGAGCGCACCACTTGGGGGCGTGCGATGTGCTCAGGGACTCCGGCGGGGCGGGGGTAGACCGTGGGGTCAGCGGCGCGGGGAGCGTGCTCAGAAGGGGGCTTGGCGGCGTTCATTGGGGGTGAATTTTAGGTGACAGTCAGGCCTGCGATGCTGTTCGCACAATGCGTGCATGAACACCGTTGAGATTTTGGTTTTTGATGTTTTCGGTACCGTCGTGGACTGGCACGGCAGCATCGTGGCGGAGGTGAACCAGCTTTACCCCCAGGTCGATGCACCCGCATTTGCGCGAGCCTGGCGAGCAGGCTATCAGCCGGCCATGCAGCGCGTGCGCTCGGGCGCCTTGCCGTGGACGCGCATCGACGATTTACACCGCATGATCTTGAACGACATCCTGACATCCCATGGTCTTGGCCACTTGGACGAGGCACAACGCGCGCACCTCAATCGGGTTTGGCATCGCCTGAACCCGTGGCCCGATGCGGTCGCCGGCCTCAAGCGCTTGAAGACCAAATTCGTCATCTCGACCCTGAGCAACGGCAACTTGTCGCTGCTCACACACATGGCCAAGCACGGTGGCCTGCCCTGGGATTGCGTGCTGTCGGCGGAGGTCTTCAAAGCTTACAAGCCCGACCCACGCGCTTACTTGGGCGTGGCCGAAGTTTTTGATGTATCGCCCGAGCAAGTCATGTTGGTCGCGGCGCACCACGACGACTTGGCCGCAGCGCGAGCCTGTAGCTTGCAAACGGCCTACATCGAGCGCGCGCACGAATTTGGCGCCGATGCGCCGAAAGATGTCTCGCCCGTCGAAGCCAACACCCTGCACGCCCGCGATTTTCTGGCTTTGGCGGATCGACTCGGCTGTTGAGTGCGGGCGCGGTTTCGCTGCCTACAATCTCGCCATGACGCACTTGCCGCAGGACGCAGACGGCATCTTGATGCTGGCTGCGCGCTCCATGTTTGATGTTTTTGCACATGCCAGCGAAGGCATGATGCTGGTCGACCGGCAAGGGCGGGTGGTCTGGATCAATGATCAATACCGACGTTTTTTGCCCGCCCTGGGCTTTGCCAATGAACAGGCGTTTTTGGGGCAGCGCGTCGACGAAGTGGTGCAAAACACGCAAATGCACCAGACCTTGGAATCGGGGCAGCCCAGCTTGGTGGACATCATCCAAAACAAAGCGGGCTCGTTTGTGGTCAGCCGCATTCCCTTGCGCAATGAGTCGGGCGAAGTCATCGGTGTCTTGGGTATCGTGCTGTTAGACCAGTCGCGCGCCAGCTTGCAGCCTTTGGTGCGCAAATTTGCGGCCATGGAAAAAGAGCTGGATGACGCGCGCCGCGAATTGGCGCGTCAACGCGCCAAGCCCGCTGGGCCCAGGCGCGCCAAGTACAGCCTCAGTGATTTCGTGGGCACCGGCGCTGCCGCGCAAGAGGCCAAGCGGCAGGCTCGACGCGCCGCACGCGTGGTCAGCCCGGTTTTGTTGCTGGGTGAGACGGGTACGGGTAAAGAACTGCTGGCCCACGCCATCCACGGCATGTCCAGCCGCGCCGACAAGCCGCTGGTCAGCGTCAACATCGCAGCCATCCCCGACACCTTGTTGGAGGCTGAGTTTTTTGGTGTGGCGCCGGGCGCGTACACCGGCGCCGATCGGAAAGGACGCCTGGGTAAGCTGGCCTTGGCCGATGGTGGTACCTTGTTTTTGGATGAGATTGGTGACATGCCCTTGTCCTTGCAGGCCAAGTTGCTGCGCGCTTTGCAGGAGCAAGAGTTTGAGCCGCTGGGCTCCAATGAAGTGTCCAGCGTAGATGTGCGCATCATCGCGGCGACCTCGCGAGATCTGCCCGCATTGGTGGCACAAGGCGTTTTTCGCGAGGACTTGTACTACCGACTGAATGTCCTGCCCATCGCCATTGCGCCGCTGCGCAAGCGACCAGAGGACATTCCGCTGTTGATGGAGACCTTGTGCGATGGCATCAGCCAGCAGCATGCCCTGTTGCCTTGCGAGTTTTCACAGGAAGCGGTGGAGGTGTTGGCCAGGCAGGTTTGGCGCGGCAACATTCGCGAGCTGCGCAATGTGCTGGAGCAATTGATGCTGCGCAGCGACGGCGCTCGCATCGCTGCCGCCGATGTGCTGGTCTTGCTGCAGACCGAGGTGGATGCGGTGCAACTGACGGCCACATCGTCCGAGCAGGCCGCCAGTCCCTTGCCGAATTTGTCTTCGCCGCCTCTGTCGCTGGAGCCCCTGGGTGTGCAAGTCAAGGCGCTTGAGCAACAGGCCATTCGGGCTGCGATGCGTGTGTGTGGCGGCAACAAAGTGGCTGCGGCCAAGGCCCTGGGCATTTCTCGAGCCAAGTTGTATGAGCGTTTGATCGAAATGCCTGAATTTCAGTCAATTGTCTGATTTTCAAACATTTGATGTCTAGAAGTCAGGCAGTTGCTTGCGTTTCTTTCGGCGAAACGTGGGTCTTCCTGTGCTTGACGAGGGTTTCGCGGAGTTGGCACGCTCTCTGCTGTAAGAGGGCACCAATTCTGGTGTTGGCAACAGGAGACTCGCATGCAAAACAGCAAATGGATCAAACGCAGTGCCATGGCCTTGGCGGCAGCTGCCGTCTGCGCTCAAACGATGGCGGCAGACGAAATTCGCATCGCCCACATCCACAGCTTGACAGGCCCGCTGGAGGCCTATGGCAAGCAAACCACGGTGGGGTTCAACATGGGCTTGGATTACGCCACGGGCGGCACCATGACTGTCGCTGGCAAAAAGCTGGTGGTGATCGAGAAGGACACCCAAGGCAAGCCTGACATTGGCAAGGCCTTGTTGGCCGCAGCCTTTGAGGACGACAAAGCCGATCTGGCCGTGGGCCCCACGTCCTCCGGCGTGGCGCTGGCGATGTTGCCCGTGGCCGAGGAATACAAAAAAGTCCTGTTGGTCGAGCCAGCGGTGGCTGACTCGATCACCGGTGCCAAGTGGAACAAGTACATCTTCCGCACCGGGCGCAACAGCTCGCAAGACGCCATCTCCAACGGGGTGGCTGTGGACCAAGACAATACCTATGTGGCCACCCTGGCTCAAGACTACGCTTTTGGGCGTGATGGTGTCAGCGCGTTCAAAGAGGCGCTGAAGAAAGCCAAATTGGTGCACGAGGAATATCTGCCTTTGGGCACGACCGACTTCACGGCCGGTGCACAGCGCATCATCGAAGCCCTGAAAGACAAGCCAGGTAAGAAAAAGGTATTCATCATGTGGGCCGGTGGCGGCAACCCCTTCAAGATCGCTGACATGGATTTGAAGCGCTATGGCATCGAAATCGTGACGGGTGGCAACATCCTGCCCGCGATGGCTGCCTACAAAGCGTTTCCGGGCATGGAAGGCTCGACCTACTATTACTTCGGTATCCCCAAGAACCCGGTCAACGAAGCCTTGGTGGCGCGCCATTACCAGCAGTACAAAACCCCACCTGACTTCTTCACGGCAGGTGGCTTTGCCGCCGCCATGGCGGTGGTCGAAGCGCTGAAAAAGACCAACGGCGATGCCAAGGCCAGCAAGTTGATCAAGACCATGGAAGGCATGAGCTTCGATACCCCCAAAGGCAAGATGACCTTCCGCAAGGAAGACCACCAAGCCATGCAGAGCATGTACCACTTCAAGATCAAGGTGGACCCTGCTTTTGCCTGGGGTGTGCCTGAGTTGGTGCGTGAAATCCCGGCTTCTGAAATGAACGTGCCGATTCGCAACCAGCGTTGATTGAGCGGCGCCTGCACCATGTTGGAAACCCAAGACTTGACGGTTCGCTTTGGCGGACATGTCGCCGTTGATGCGGTGAGCTGTCGCTTTGAAGCGGGCAGCTTGACGGCGATCGTCGGGCCCAACGGTGCGGGCAAAACCACTTTTTTCAATTTGATTTCGGGTCAGATCCGAACGACGTCTGGGCGGGTCAGCTTGAAGGGTCAAGACATCACCGCCTGGGGTGTCGCCCAGCGCGCGCGAGCCGGCTTGGGGCGCGCCTTTCAATTGACCAATTTGTTCCCCCATTTGAGCGTATTGGAGAACGTCCGCTTGGCGGTGCAAGCCAGACGCGAAGGCCGCCACCGCCGGGGCTTGAGTTTTTTCACCATTTGGTCTGATCACCGTGGTGTGACTGATGAGGCGATGCAAATTTTGCGCGACGTGGCCATGCATGAGCAGGCTGCGGATTGGGTGGCCAACTTGCCGCACGGCGATCAACGCAAGTTGGAGGTCGCTTTGATGATGGCCTTGGACCCGCAGGTTTACATGTTCGACGAGCCCACTGCGGGTATGAGCGCAGACGAAGCGCCGGTGATTTTGGACTTGATCCAGCGCCTGAAATCGCGTGCGGAGCACGTGATTTTGCTGGTGGAGCACAAGATGGACGTG
Organism: Burkholderiaceae bacterium; assembly: GCA_023268425.1. Classification (GTDB taxonomy): domain Bacteria; phylum Pseudomonadota; class Gammaproteobacteria; order Burkholderiales; family Burkholderiaceae_C; genus RS62. The sequence goes on from JALRFN010000405.1 coordinate 4,653, forward strand.
GTCCGGGCTCTGGCCGATCGCATCATCGTGTTGCACAACGGCGCCTTGGTCGCCGACGGTTTGCCCGAGGATGTGATGGCCTCCGATGTGGTGCGCGATGCCTATTTGGGTCGCAAAGGGCAAGTCGCATGAAGCCCGCCGTGTTGGCGTTGCAGGGTGTGCACACCCACATTGGCCCGTATCACATTTTGCATGGGGTTGACCTGTCGGTTCCAGCCGGTTCGGTCACCATGTTGCTGGGGCGCAATGGGGTGGGCAAAACCACCACTTTGCGCACCATCATGGGTTTGTGGTCGGCCAGCGCTGGGCAGATTCATTTGCAAGGCGAAGACATCACCCACGTGCGCACGCCAGACATCGCCAGTCGAGGCGTGGCTTACGTGCCAGAAAACATGGGCATCTTCGCGGAGCTGACCGTGCGCGAAAACCTCTGGCTGGCGGCACGCGCCGCCAATCAGGCGCAGACCATGGACGAAGGCGCGTTGACCCGCATTTTTGGTTTTTTCCCTGCACTCAAGACTTTTTGGCAGCATCCTGCTGGCAAGCTATCTGGTGGGCAAAAGCAAATGCTGTCGATTGCGCGGGCAATGATTGAACCGCGTGTCTTGTTGGTGGTGGACGAACCCAGCAAAGGTTTGGCGCCAGCCATTGTCGACAACATGGTGGAAGCGTTCGCGGCGTTGAAACGCGACGGTGCCACCATTTTGTTGGTTGAGCAAAACGTTTCGGTCGCTGCGCGTCTGGGGGATCACGTGGTGGTCATGGACGATGGTCGCTGCGTGCACAGCGGCGACATGGCCAGCTTCGCAGCTGACGAGAGTTTGCAAAGCCAGTTTTTGGGGCTGAGTGTATGAGTGGCTTGCAAAACGTGGATCTCAAGCCATTGCTGTTGGTGCCCCTGTTGGCCCTGGCGATGGTGCCCATGGTCGGCTCGGCTTCGGTGTGGTGGACGCTGACCATCGCGGGTTTGGCGATGGGCTTGATTGTGTTCATCATTGCCTCGGGTCTGACCTTGGTGTTTGGTCTGATGGATGTGCTCAATTTTGGCCACGGGGTCTTTATCGCCCTAGGCGCTTTTGTGGCCACCTCATTGTTTGGTGCCATGGGCGCGTGGGTGGCATCGCCAGACTTGGGTTGGAATGTATTGGCCATCGCCATCGCCTGTGCGGTGGCGATGTCTGCCGCTGCGGCCTTGGGCGTGGTGTTTGAACGGGTCATGGTGAGGCCGGTTTATGGCCAGCACCTGAAGCAAATCTTGGTGACCATGGGCGGCATGATCATCGGAGAGGAATTGATCAAAGTCGTCTGGGGTCCGCAGCCGGTGCCTTTGCCGCTGCCGGTGGGCTTGCGTGGTGCGGTGCTGCTGGGTGATGTGGCGGTTGAAAAGTACCGTTTGATGGCGGTGGTCGTGGGCCTGGTGGTGTTTGTGTTGATGGCCTGGGTGCTGGCGCGGACCAAGTTGGGCTTGCTGATTCGAGCTGGGGTTCAAGACCGTGAAATGGTCGAGGCCTTGGGCTACCGCATCCGCCGTCTGTTTGTTGGCGTGTTTGTGGTGGGCTGTGCCTTGGCAGGTTTGGGTGGCGTGATGTGGGGCATGTACCAGCAATTGGTGGTGCCGCAAATTGGTGCGCAGGTCAACGTGTTGATCTTCATCGTCATCATCATCGGCGGTCTGGGCTCGACGGGTGGGGCCTTGATTGGCGCTTTGTTGGTGGGCTTGTTGGCCAATTACACCGGCTTTCTAGCCCCCAAGTTGGCGCTGTTTTCCAACATCGGCTTGATGGTTGCGATTTTGTTGTGGCGGCCGCAAGGCTTGTATGCCTTGGGAGGCAAATGATGTGGGCGCGGTGGTTGTCACATGATGGGCCGCGCAGCCCTTGGTTGGGCGTGTTGTTGCTGTTGGTGGTGTTGGGCTTGGCCACCGCTCCGTTCACCCTGGAGGGCATCCGTGCCCTGAGCGTGGCGGCCAAGATTTTGGTGTTCGTGGTGTTGGTGGCCAGCTTTGACTTGCTGTTGGGTTACACCGGTATTGTCAGTTTTGCCCACACCATGTTTTTTGGCATTGGTGCTTATGGTGTTGCGATCGCCCTCGATCGCTTGGGGCCGTCTTGGTCTGCGTTGGGTTTGGGTGTCGGGGTGGCCTTGGTGCTTTCAGCGCTGTTGAGCTTGGCCATCGGTTTGTTTTCGCTTCGGGTGCGGGCGATTTTCTTTGCCATGATCACGCTGGCCGTGGCCAGTGCGTTCCAAACCTTGGCCTCGCAGTTGTCGCATTTCACCGGCGGCGAGGACGGTTTGACCTACAAGCTGCCAGCGGCTTTGATGCCGAGTACCGAGTACTGGGACGATGAGATTTTTGGCGTGATGCTCGATGGGCGCTTGTTGACATATTACCTGCTGTTCGTTGTCAGCGTGCTGGCGTTCTTGGCCTTGCTGCGTTTGGTCAATTCGCCTTTTGGTCGCGTGTTGCAAGCCGTGCGCGAAAACGAGTTTCGTGCCGAAGCGCTGGGGTATCGGGTCGTCGTGTTCCGCACGCTTTCCAGTGTGTGGGCGTCGATGTTTGCAACCATTGCTGGCGTGCTTTACGCGATTTGGTTGCGCTACAACGGGCCAGACACCACCTTGTCATTCGAAGTCATGATGGATGTCTTGCTGATGGTGGTGATCGGGGGTATGGGGTCGATGTACGGCGCGGTACTCGGGGCGTGTTTGTTTTTGGTCGCGCAAAGTTATCTGCAGGATGCCTTGGGCGCTGTGGGACATGCCTTGTCCGATGTGCCTGTTTTGGCGGCGCTCTTTTCTGCAGACCGTTGGTTGTTGTGGCTGGGCGTTTTGTTCGTGCTGTCCGTGCATTACTTTCCCAACGGGGTGGTCGGTCGGTTGCGAGAATGGGCGTGGCAGGCTAGGCATCAGCAGGGGCAGCCATGAGTCCTCAGTCTCACTACATCGAAGCCCTGGGACGGCAGTTGCACGTCACCATTTGGGGTGAACAGCATCGCGAAACGGTGGTGTGTTGGCACGGTTTGGCACGCACCGGCCGCGATTTCGATGAGCTCGCGGCCTTGCTGGCTCAGCGCTATCGGGTCTTGTGCCCGGACACCTTGGGGCGGGGCTTGAGCCAGTGGAGCCCTGAGCCTGAGCAGGAATACCACTTGGCCTTTTATGCCGCCCAAGCTGCCGCGGTGATGGACGCCGTGGGCGCACAGCAAGTCCACTGGGTGGGCACCTCCATGGGCGGGGCGATTGCGATGCACGGGCTGTGCACGGGGGCCCGTTCGCTGCAGGGCCGCATCCGCAAATTGGTGCTCAACGACATGGGGCCAGAACTGGCTCGTGCTGCGGTGCAACGCATCAAAGACTACGCAGGACAACCGCCGATTTTTGCGACGTTGACCGAATTGGAGCGGTTTTTCCGCCAGGTTTACGCCCCGTTCGGCGCGCTGAGCGATGCGCAGTGGCGTCGCTTGACGGAGACTTCTTGGCGCCGTTTGCCCGATGGCCAAATCACCACGCACTATGACCCTGCCATGGTCGGCCAGTTCACGCACCACGCCCACGATTACGAGCAATGGGCCGCGTGGGACGCGCTGGATTTGCCCGTGCTGTGCTTGCATGGCGAGAAGTCCGACCTGATCGAGGCCTCCAGCGCACGGGAGATGCAGTGCCGCGGCCCTGGTGCCAACGGTTTGTTGCAGTGGATCGAAGTGCCAGACGTCGGCCACGCGCCCGCTCTGAACACCGACAGCCAATGTGCGTGGGTGCGAGATTTTTTGGCTTGAACCGGATCGCCTGGAGTCCGGGCGTTCTGATTCTCAGCAGTCAGCGCACCAGCGCCGCGCCCACTGCCCAACGTAGGCGTGCAGGACCGTCGCCACGTCTGACTCAGACACAGAGGTCTCGGGGCTCAGATTCAGGTGTTGTGCAGCCTGAGCCAAAGCCGCGACAGGTTGGCTCAAGTCCAGTGCTTGTGCACCGTGTTGTTTGCTGAGTTTTTCGCCGTCGCTTGCCAGTACCAAAGGCGTGTGCAGGTACGTCGGTGTGGGCAAGCCCAGCGCTTGTTGCAGTGCAATTTGTCGCGCCGTGTTGTCGGCCAAGTCTTCACCGCGCACCACGTGGGTGATGCCTTGTGCGGCGTCGTCGACCACGACCGCCAGTTGGTAAGCCCAATAGCCATCTGCCCGGCGCAACACAAAGTCGCCAACAGTGGTCTCGACGTCTTGTGATTGCTGACCCAAACGGCGGTCCTGCCAACAAATGTTTGCCCCCTGGGTGTTCAAGCGCCACGCCCGTGCAGCACGCCCCGCCGTGCCTTGGCGGCAGGTGCCGGGGTAGGGCACTTCGACATGCCGTGCAAATGTGCGCCCCTGGGCTTGCCAGTGGCGCGCCACATCCTGGCGGGTGCAGGCACAGCCGTAGGCCAAGCCTCGCGCCTGCAGTTGCGCCAAGGCCTCGGCGTAGGCCGCATCGCGCTGGCTTTGCCACACCACGGGCTCGTCGCTGCGCAGGCCGCAGCGAGCCAATTGGTCGATGATGGTGTGTCCGTGTTCAGCTTGGCAGCGCGGTGCGTCGACGTCTTCGATGCGCAACAACCAACGCCCGGCGTGGGCGCGGGCATCCAAGTAGCTGGCCAAGGCGGCCACCAGCGAGCCGGCGTGCAACGGGCCGGTGGGCGAGGGGGCAAAGCGCCCGCGATAAGGCGATGCAGACCTGGCACCCCGCATTTCAGTCATGCCGCATTTCAGTCATGCCAAGAGGCGCTCCAGCGTTGATCCCAGTCTGGAGTTTGGCGGGCGTCTTGGAGTTGGCGGCGATCCCGTTTGGTGGGGCGACCTTGTGCGATGGCCAGTGCCGGCTCTGGGGCCAGGCGACGTTGCTGGGCCAGGGCTTCGCGTTCGGCGATGGATTCTGCGGTCTCAACGTACAGTTGCTGAGCGACGGGGGCCGGGCCGCGTTGGTGGCTGATGCCTTGCACGATCACGGTTTTGCTCACCTGGCCTTGGCGCAGTTGGATGCGATCGCCTGGGCCAATCTCTTTGCTGTTTTTGGCCGAGGCGCCGTTCACCGAGACGTGGCCGCTTTGGATGTTTTCAGCGGCCAAGGCGCGGGTCTTGTAAAACCGCGCCGCCCACAACCATTTGTCCAAGCGCATGCGCGTGGTTGAGGTGAGGGGTGACTCGGTTTTGCGCATGTTCCTCAGGCGGTCTCGATCAGTTCTGGGCGCCCAACTGCTGGGCGCGCTCGCGTTGAAGTGGATCCACAACTGCGGAGGTGGGCCACCCACCAAGGTGTTGCAAGGTGATGTCGGTCAGCGCGCTCAGCCAAGCCTCGTGGGTGTTGAGGCAGGGGATGTAGCGCAGGTCTTGGCCGCCGGCGTGCTGGAAGGCTTCGCGAACTTCGCCAGCGATTTCTTCCAAGGTCTCCAAACAATCGGCGGTGAAGCCAGGACAAACCACGTCCAACTGGCGCACGCCGCGTTGAGCCAAGGCGATGGCCGTCGGTTCGGTATAGGGCTCCAGCCACTTGGCTTTGCCAAAGCGCGATTGGAAGGTGAGCGTCCACTCCTCTTTGCCCAGGCCAAGCGCCTCGGCCAACAAACGTCCGGTTTTGTGGCATTGGCAATGGTAGGGGTCACCCAGGTGCAGGGTGCGCTCGGGCACGCCGTGGAAGCTCATCAACAGGTGTTCGCCACGCCCGTGTTCAGCCCAGTGGCCGCGCACGCGCGCTGCCAAAGCCTGGATGTAGGCGGGGTGGTCGTGGTACTGGTTGACGAAGCGCAACTCGGATATCCAGCGGCTCTTTTGTGCCCAAGCGTAGACCGCATCGAAC
>JALRFN010000025.1 GCA_023268425.1 Burkholderiaceae bacterium
TGTGACGCGGGCTTCTTGAACGCCAGCCGCATCAAAGGCAGCCACGCCGCCATCAAAACCGGCATGCTGTGCGCGGAGAGCATCGCTGAAAGCCTGGCCAAAGGCCACGCGCACGACGAGCTCATCAGCTATCCCAAAGCCTTCAACGACAGCTGGCTCAAGCAAGAACTCGACGCCTCCAAGAACTTCAAACAGTGGTTCAAAAAAGGCAACACCGTGGGCGCCTTGATGACCGGCATCGAGCAATGGCTGTTGCCCAAACTGGGCATCAAAACCCCGCCGTGGACGCTGCACCGCGAGCGCCCCGATCACGTCAGCCTGTTGCCCGCTGACCAAGCCCCGCAAATCGAATACCCCAAACCCGATGGCGTCATCACCTTTGATCGACTCTCCAGCGTATTCATCAGCAACACCAACCACGAAGAGAACCAACCGGCCCACCTGACCTTGAAAGACGACAGCGTCCCGGTGAACATCAACCTGCGCCGCTTTGCGGGCCCCGAGCAGCGCTTCTGCCCTGCGGGGGTCTACGAGTACGTGCAAGACGACGCAGGCGCTGACCGCTTGCAAATCAACGCCCAAAACTGCGTGCACTGCAAAACCTGCGACATCAAAGACCCGTCGCAAAACATCGTCTGGGTCACCCCCGAAGGCGGTGGTGGCCCCAACTACGCAGGCATGTGAACCGCGCAAAGCCCCTGCTCAAGCCGCTGCCCACACAGCGGCTTTTTTCATGGCGCGTACAAACGCAAGGCCTGCCAAGCCAGCAGTTTCTGATCAAACGACAACGCCGCATGCGCCGGACTGGTGGACGGCAAGCGCAGCAGGCGCATGTGCGCCCAACGCCTGGGCTCGGCAGCGGCCAAGCCTGCCGCCGCGTGGCGCTCGAACACCTGCGCGGCCGTGCCGCCATTGAACGCAATGCAGGCCAACTGCGGACAGGCTTGCCACAGCGCCACCAAATCATTCACCACCATCGACGACACCTCAATCGCCGAGTCCAAACTGCCGTCACGCGAACATGCCTGCAACACATCCCACACCGCCACACCAGCGGCCTGCAAAGCCACGCAGCGCTGGGCATAGTCCGCGTGCTCGGGCACGCCAAACACCGCTGACATCAAGCGCCAGAACGCGTTGCGCGGGTGGGCGTAATACTGCTGCGCACGCAGCGACGCCACGCCGGGCATGGAGCCCAAAATCAACACCTTGGCCTTGGGGCTGCTCAACGGGGGGAAACTGTGCACGCGAGACATGCGCAGGAGGCCCTTAACCGAGCACCGGCAAACGCTGCGAGTTCTTGACCTCTTCCATGACCACGTAGGTGCGCGTCTCGCGAACGCCAGGCATTTGCCACAACACGTCACCCGCAAAGCTGCGGTAGGCCTCCATGTCGGCCACCCGGGTCTTGAGCAGGTAGTCAAAGCCCCCAGCGACCATGTGGCACTCCATGATTTCGGGGCGCACTTGGGCGGCGGCTTTGAAGGCGTCAAACACATTGGGCGTGGTGCGGTCGAGCAGCACTTCGACAAAGATCAACATGCCCGCACCGAGCTTGAGGGGGTTGAGCCGCGCCTCGTAGCCCAAGATGTAACCCTCTTTGCAGAGTTTTTGCACGCGAGCCAGCACGGCCGTCGGTGACAGGGCCACGGTTTCCGCGAGCTTCAAGTTGGACAGCCGCCCGTCGCGTTGGAGCGCGCCCAAGATTTTCAAATCAATGCGATCTAAGTTGTCCATGGTTGTTGATTTTGCCGAATGATTCGCTATCCAAGTAGATATTTTTGAAATTTAATTCGTCGAATAAACCCGGATTATTGCTGCACTCACCACTCTCCAGTCTGGAGCCCACTGCCATGCTCGCTGCCCACCTCCCCTCCCCCGTGTCGCTCAACGACTTTGTCGATGGCCCCCTCACCGAGCAGCGCTCCGCGCTGCGCCAAGCCATCACAGCGGCCACCCGCCCCTTGGAGTCGGAGGCAGTTCAAGCACTGTTGCCACTCGCCCGTGCAGGTACGCACAGCCAAGCGATTGGTGGCTTGGCCGAGCGCCTGGTCACTGGCCTGCGTGCGCACGAAGCGGGCAGCACCCAGGCCAGCTTGGTCCAAGGTCTCTTGCAAGAGTACGCGCTGAGTTCACAAGAAGGCGTGGCCTTGATGTGTTTGGCTGAAGCGCTGCTGCGCATTCCCGACAAGGCCTCGCGGGATGCCTTGATTCGCGACAAGATCAGCCACGGCCAGTGGCGTGACCACGTGGGACACAGCCCCTCGGTGTTTGTCAACGCCGCCACCTGGGGCTTGGTGGTCACAGGCAAGTTGGTGGCTACGCACGCCGCTGACCGCCTGGGCCAAGCCATGGGCGGTTTGATTCGCAAGGGCGGTGAGCCTCTGATTCGCAAGGGCGTGGACATGGCCATGCGCATGATGGGCCGCCAATTCGTCACGGGTGAAACCATTGCCTTGGCACTCAAACACGCACAAGGCCCCGAGTCCCAGGGCTTTCGCTACAGCTACGACATGTTGGGTGAGGCGGCCATGACCGCCGAAGACGCGCAAACCTACTTTGACGCCTACGCGCAAGCCATCGCGGCGATTGGTGCCGCCGCCAACGGTGACTCGGTGTTGGATCGCGCGGGCATTTCGATCAAGCTATCGGCCCTGCATCCGCGCTACAGCCGGGCGCAGTACACCCGAGTCATGGCTGAGTTGTACCCGCGCCTGCTGCAACTGGCCGAGCAAGCCAAGGCGGTGAACATTGGTCTGAACATCGACGCCGAAGAGGCCGAGCGCTTGGAGTTGTCACTCGACTTGCTGGAGCGCCTTTGCCTGGAGCCCAGCCTGCAAGGCTTTGATGGGATCGGCTTCGTCGTGCAGGCCTATCAAAAACGCTGCCCAGCGGTCGTGGATTGGCTGATCGACTTGGGCCGACGCAGCGGCCACCGCTTGATGGTGCGTTTGGTCAAAGGCGCTTACTGGGACAGCGAGATCAAACGCGCCCAAGTCGAGGGCTTGAGCGACTACCCGGTCTACACCCGCAAGGCCCACACCGACGCGTCTTACCTCGCCTGCGCGCGCAAGCTCTTGGCAGCGCCCGACGCGATTTACCCGCAGTTCGCCACGCACAATGCGCACACCGTGGCGGCGATTGCGCACATGGCGGGCCTGTCGGCGTACACACCCGACCAGTATGAATTTCAATGTCTGCACGGCATGGGCGAGCCGCTGTACGCGCAAGTGGTCTCGGGCCAGGCGCTCGGACAACCGCGCCCTTGCCGCATCTACGCCCCGGTGGGGTCTCACGAGACCTTGTTGGCTTACTTGGTGCGTCGCCTGCTAGAAAACGGAGCCAACACGTCTTTCGTCAACCGCGTGGCCGACCCCGACTTGCCCTTGGCCAGTTTGATTGAAGACCCAGTGCTGACCATCGAACGCACGGCTGAGGCGGACGGTGTGATCGGTCTGCCTCACCCACGCATTCCATTACCTGCCAAGTTGTTGGGCGCTGAGCGCGACAACTCCAGCGGCATGGACTTGAGCAACGAAAGCACGCTCGCACATCTGCAAACGGCCATTCAAGCGAGTCAAGCGGCACCCTTGCGCGCTCCACTGGCGGTGGTCTCTCGCGGCGACGCGGTCCGCCCGTGGGCGGAGGTGGTCAACCCCGCTCAGCACCGCGACGTCGTTGGCGCGGTCGAACTCGCCAGCGCCGATGACGCTGCGCGCGCGGTTGCGGACGCCACTGCTTTTGCACCGATCTGGGCGCGCACCCCGGTGGCCGAACGTGCAGCAGCGCTGCTCGCCGCCGCCGATGCGCTGCAAGCCAACGAAGGCGCTTTGATCGCGCTGTTGATGCGCGAAGCGGGCAAGACCGCTGCCAACGCAGTGGGCGAAGTGCGAGAGGCGATTGACTTTTTGCGCTATTACAGCGCGCAAGCGCAAGGCCAGTTCGACGCGGCCACGCACCTGCCTTTGGGCCCGGTGGTGTGCATCAGCCCGTGGAACTTCCCCTTGGCGATTTTCATGGGCCAGGTGGCCGCCGCGCTGGTGGCTGGCAACCCGGTGCTGGCCAAACCTGCCGAGCAAACACCGCTGGTTGCTGCGCGCGCGGTCGCTTTGCTGCACGGCGCGGGCATTCCGCTGGCGGCTTTGCAGTTGCTGCCGGGTGATGGCGCCGTGGTCGGCGCGGCCTTGGTCGCCGACCCGCGCGTGCAAGGTGTGGTGTTCACTGGGTCCACCGAAGTGGCCAAGTTGATTCAAGCAACGCTGGCAACGCGTCTGGGGGCGCACGGGCAACCCGTGCCGTTGATTGCCGAGACGGGCGGGCAAAACGCGATGATCGTGGACTCCTCGGCCCTCACCGAGCAGGTCATCGCCGACGCGCTAGCCTCAGCCTTTGACAGCGCAGGGCAGCGCTGCTCGGCGCTGCGGGTGTTGTGCGTGCAAGAGGACGTGGCCGAGCGCGTAATCACCATGATGCGCGGGGCCATGGCGCAGCTGCAGCTTGGCGAGGTCACGCAATTGGCCACAGATGTTGGCCCGGTGATTGACGCCGAAGCACAAGGGCTCATCGAGCGGCACATTGCGCGGCTGCGCGAGGCAGGTTGCCGCATCACACAAAGCCCCATCTCCGGGGCCTTGAACACTCAAGGCAGCTTCGTTCCACCCACCTTGATTGAAATCGCCGACCTCTCGCTGTTGACCCGCGAGGTGTTCGGCCCGGTGTGCCATGTGCTGCGCTACCGCCGCGATCGACTGGACGAGTTGCTCGACCAAATCCACGCCACGGGCTACGGTTTGACCATGGGTTTGCACACGCGCATGGACGAGACCATTGCACGCGTCAGCCAGCGTGCCCAAGTCGGCAACTTGTACGTCAACCGCAACCAAGTGGGCGCAGTCGTCGGCGTGCAGCCATTTGGCGGTGAGGGTTTGTCGGGCACGGGGCCCAAGGCGGGTGGCCCGCTGTATCTGTATCGGCTGTTGGCACAGCGCCCGGATGAGCCCATTCACGCTTGGGTGGAGACGGCCTTGCAAGCGCCGCAAGCCTTGCCGGGCCCCACGGGCGAACGCAACAGCTACCGCCTGTTGCCGCGCACTGCAGTCTTGTGTTTGGCAGCAACCTTGAGCGACCGCGTGGCACAGACGCAAGCGGTTCTGGCAGTGGGCGGGTCGCCCCTGTGGCCGCAGGCGCAGCAAAGCGAGGCACACCGCCTGGAGCCCCAGACACGCCAAGCGATTCGATGGGTTGAGGACTGGACACAAACTCAAGCGCACTTCAACTGGGTGTTGCTCAATTCGGGGGCCGATGAGCTGCTGCACGTGCAGCAGGTCTTGGCACGACGGCCTGGCGAAATCGTGGGCTTGTGGGCGGGTGCGATCGGCGAACACCACATCCCTCGCGAGCGTTTGGTGGTGGAGCGCACCTTGAGCGTCAACACAGCGGCGGCGGGCGGCAACGCGAGCTTGATGACCTTGGATTGAGGGCGTCACCGCGTCAGCAAAACCCGCTAGAATCAATCACCGGGCCCAAGTTTTCTTGCGCCCGGTTTTTTGTGCCCTATCCACGCACAAAAACCGGCGTCAGACCAAGTGCCTTTTGTTTCACACAACATGTTTGATCACATCAAGGACTTGGACCGCCATGGAAATTTTTGACTACGACAACATCCTGCTGCTGCCGCGCAAATGCCGCGTCGAGAGCCGCTCACAATGCGACGCCAGCGTGAGTTTGGGCAAACACCGCTTCAAGATCCCCGCCGTACCGGCCAACATGAAAACGGTGGTGGACGAAAATACCTGCACCTGGTTGGCGCGCAATGGCTATTTCTATGTCATGCACCGCTTTGACATCGACAACGTGGCCTTGGTCAAGCGCATGCACGCGGCCGGGGTGTATGCCTCCATCTCCCTGGGTGTCAAAAAGCCAGACTACGACACGGTTGATCAACTCAAAGCCGAGGGCATCACGCCTGAGTACATCACCATCGACATCGCCCACGGTCACGCCGACAGCGTGCGCGACATGATCGGCTACATCAAAGCAAACCTGCCCGACAGCTTTGTCATTGCCGGCAACGTGGCCACGCCCGAGGCGGTGATTGACTTGGAAAATTGGGGCGCCGACGCAACCAAGGTCGGGGTGGGCCCGGGCAAGGTCTGCATCACCAAACTCAAAACGGGCTTTGGCACAGGCGGCTGGCAGTTGTCGGCGCTCAAGTGGTGCGCTCGCGTGGCGACCAAGCCCATCATCGCCGACGGCGGCATCCGCAGCCACGGCGACATCGCCAAGAGCATCCGCTTTGGCGCGACCATGGTGATGATCGGCTCGCTGTTTGCGGGTCACGAAGAAAGCCCGGGCCAAACGGTCGAAGTCAATGGCGAATTGTTCAAAGAGTATTACGGCTCCGCCAGCGACTTCAACAAAGGCGAATACCGCCACGTCGAAGGCAAACGCATCCTGGAGCCCATCAAAGGCAAACTCGCCGACACCTTGATGGAGATGGAACAGGACATCCAAAGCTCCATCAGCTACGCAGGGGGCACACAACTCATGGACGTGCGCAAGGTCAACTACGTGATTTTGGGTGGCGACAACGCGGGCGAACACCTGCTGATGTGAGGTGCCCAAAGCGCGCGTCGGGACGCGAATTCGCGCTGCGCTGTGTGGGCAAAACTGCTAACATTGGGTCCATCGCGTGGGGGGGTAGCTCAGCTGGGAGAGCGCTGCGTTCGCAATGCAGAGGTCGGGAGTTCGATCCTCCTCCTCTCCACCACTATTCAGCGCTCAAGCTTTCTGAGGCTAGCGCTTCCCTTTTGGGCCCCACGCACTGCTCATGCTTTCGAGTGCATCTAACCGCGAGCCGCATTGCCAGCCGAGTTCGCCACCTGCTCCGCCCTGCCTTTTTCTCAACCTGAGCAAATCTCTTCGCCTTGGTACACACAGGCGGTTTACGCCGTCCATCGCCTATGCAAACGTCGATGAAAATTTGGCGCTCGAAAGTTTGTCGTGCCCTGCGCCGTCAAACCCCCGCCGCTGCGTTGTGGACGGAGCTGACGCGGTACTTGACGTGCCGTTTACACAAAAATTCGAACACACACCATTAACGACTGTGCACCCTAAAGGCGGCAACAGTACACGTCGCGTCCACTCAATTGATTTTGCAAACAGCAGCGATCCTTCCAAAGCAGAATGAATTTTTCAGCATTCAAAAGATCAGAAACAATGTGGTCTCATGCCTTTGAAAAGTCTGTCGGATTATCTTTACTGGGCTTGTTGAGTACCATTTCGACACTCTACGTCTTGCACCATCTCTTCACTCTGCTGTTGATCGTTGCTGGCGTCCTGATCGTCGGCAGAAAAATGCTCGCCCATGAGCACCTTGATCTGACGGCCATCACCCTCCTTTTGCTTTTCGCTTGGGTGAGCATCGGCATGCTCTACACGCCCGCACCATGGACATGGTCAAAAATCAATTGGTCCAAATACAGCTTGTTTTTACTTGGCGTTTTGGTGTTGACTCTGTTCCGCAAGTACCCTGCATGGCGACAGCGCGCATTGAACGGCTTTGTTGTATCCATGGGCTTTGTTTTGGTGTCAACGTGGGCGAATGTCTGGTTTGTATTGCCTTGGTCCGCCACAAAAACCCCCGGTTGGGGCCTGACACACAATGTGATGTACGACCACATCATTCAAAACGTCATGATGTCGCTCTTGGTCGTCATCGCCCTCGTTCGCGCCAAGCTCACACCCAAGCTTTCGACGAAAGTCTTCTGGGGTGCCGCGTGTTTAGCTGGCATCGTCAGCGTCACCCACCTCTCCAGTGGGCGAACAGGCATCGTTCTGTTGGCGGCCGGATTGGGCGCCGCCTTGGTCAGCTTACTACCCAAGCGAGGGCACTGGCAAGCACCACTGATTTTGCTCAGCCTCGTGGCCGCGATAGCTCTTGGCGTGCAGTCATCGCCGCTCATGAAAGCGCGGGTCGAGCAGGCGATCAGTGAATTCCAACGCAGCGACATCGACAACACCTCATCCATTGGCCACCGCATCTACAACTACCATTTGACCGCGGCACTCTTCAAAGAACACCCGATCATCGGTCATGGTACTGGCGCTTACCACACAGAGGTTTGCCGGTTTGTTGCGCCACCGGCCGCCTGCGAGACTTATCAGTGGCACCCCCACAATCAGTTCACGCTGTTCGCGGCTGACCACGGGTTGATTGGCGTCGGGCTTTATCTCCTGTTGATCGCTGCGCTTTGGCGCCACGCGCGCCACTCGAGCGCTGATGAACATCGACCCGTGCTGTTTGCACTCATCGCTTTGTTGATTGCAGACAGCCTGATCAACAGCCCCTTATTCAGCGCCCGAGAGAACCAGTTTTTCATTTACATGGCGGTGCTGTTGGTCAGCCTGAACGATCGAGTACGGACGCTCACGCCAACCAATCCAAGTTGAGCGCAGATTCAGCCATGCAAGGTGCTTGGGTGTTCAGCACTCGACCGTCCAACACATCCGCATAGCGCGCCAAATAATCACGCGCCATGCGCTGCGCGTTGAATTGGTCTTGCACGCGCTCGTGTGTGGCCTTGCGGTTGGGCTGAAACCCAGTAACGGCGTATGCCAAGGTGCTCGCGTCTGTGGCCAAGACGCCATCTTCTGCTGACACCAGTTCGGGCAAGGCGCCATAGGGCGTCCCAAACACCGGGGCACCGTAGAACATGCTTTCAATCACCGCCAAACCAAATGGCTCGTGCCAGCGCACAGGAAAAATCAAGGCGCGCGAGTTTCTGAGCAATTCAAATTTGTGCTCGCCGCCCACCATGCCGTGAAAGTGAATCGATGGCCAAGGCGTGAAGCGCACGCCACGCTTCAAATTCAAGCGCGTGCCGCCCAGCACATCCAAGTGCACCCGGGCTTTGCGCGCGACTGCGATGGCACCTTTGAGGTTTTTCACGCGCCACGCGGCTTTGCCCAAAAAATGCGCGTGAGCTCGCGCAGGCAACGACAAGTTTGGGGCTCCGTACTCTGACCAATCCAAGCCGTTGTAGACAAAGCAATCGCTGCCGTGACGCTGGGCGTGGTCACGCGACAGAAACACCGTGTTCAACGGCAGTTTCTCGCCCACTGATGAGTTGCCGTGCTGGGTGTAGACGCACGGCTGCGGAATATCGCCAGCTTGCGCAGGGAAAAAGTGAAAGTGCACCAAATCCACATCGCTTGGGATTTGCTGCGACAACGCCAGGTCGTCTCTGAGCTCGATCACCTTTGCAAATGAACAAGTTGAACCCGGCTCAACCAGGTAAGTCACCTCGTGTCCAAGTGTGGTGAGCGCCCGGCCCAAATCCCAAATCACCCGCTCGGTTCCGCCATAGGCGAACACTGGGATTTTGGATCGACTCACCATCAAAATGCGCATGCATCACCTCAGCGTTTGACCACGTCGGCCAGTGTGTCGCGATCGTAGTGCAGCATGGCGTAACGAAAGAAACACTCCAAAGCAATGAAGAAGCAAAACAAAAACCCCTCGGGTCCGCAGAGGAATCCACGACGAAACACATACAGCTGCATGAAGCTCGCAAACGCCGAAGCAAACCCCCTCAAGACCCCGCCTCGTCGCCCTGCTTTGTGACGCTTCAGCGCACCCAGCTGCGCATACTGAGC
>JALRFN010000070.1 GCA_023268425.1 Burkholderiaceae bacterium
CGCCCAAGACCCGCGCCATCATCATCAACACGCCGCACAACCCCAGCGCGACGATTTGGCGCGAAGCCGAAATGTTGGCCTTGCAAGACCTGCTGGACGGCACCGACATCCTGGTCATCAGCGACGAGGTCTACGAACACATGGTCTTTGATGGCGAAGACCACCAGTGCGTGGCGCGTTTTGCTGGCTTGGCGGCGCGCAGCTTCATCATCAGCAGCTTTGGCAAGACCTACCACGTCACGGGCTGGAAGGTCGGCTATGTCGCCGCACCCGCGCCCTTGAGTGCCGAGTTTCGCAAGGTGCACCAATTCAACGTCTTCACCGTCAACACCCCGGTGCAGCACGGCTTGGCGCACTACATGCAAGACCCCAAGCCCTACCTGGAACTGCCGGCGTTTTACCAACACAAACGCGACCTGTTTGCCCAAGGCCTGACACAGACCCGCTTCGAACTCTTGCCCAGCGAAGGCAGCTTTTTTCAGTGCGCGCGCTATGACCAGTTGGCGGTGGCCGAAAAATCACTCAGCGAAGCCGAGTTCTGTCAATGGCTGACGCGCGAGATTGGCGTCACGGCCATCCCCATGTCGGCCTTTTACGGCGATGGCTTTGACCAACAAGTCATCCGCTTTTGCTTTGCCAAGCAAGACCACACGCTGCACGCGGCGCTGGAGCGTTTGGCCACACTCTGAACATGCCCAAGACGCCTGCCGCCACGGTGTTGCGTTGGCCCTATCCAGCGCACGCGGCCAGCGTTGACGTGACGCGGGTCTTGGCGCTGCTGAGCCCTTTGGGGCTGTCTGATCGCGACAGCGTAGCCACGCAGGTGCTGCAACTGTTGGCCGATCGCGTGGCGCTGGCCCAGTGCACCCTGTTTGCGTTCGATGGCGAACGCGCCCCCATCACCATGGGCGTGGGTGATCGTGCCCGCACCCGCGAGTTGCCGCAAATCGCCCAGGCTTACACCCAGCGCTATTGGCGTTTGGACCCGGTGCTGGCCGTGATGCGCCAACACGAGCACGAGGCCGCACGCAGCCGCCCAGAGCAAGCCTTGGTGGTCTTGCAACGGCAAACGCCAGATCAGCTCGATCACGACGCCTATCGCCACACCTGCTACGAACGCCCCCAGGTGGCCGAGCGAGTCGCCATCCTGTCGCGCCATGGTCAACGGCGCTGGATTTCGGTCAACCTCTACCGTGGCCTCGAACACGGCCCGCTGACGCCTGCCCAGTGGGACACGGTGCAAGCCTTTGCGCCCTTGATCGTGCAAGCCGTGCGCTTGCACCACGCCAGCAGCTGGGTGCAAGCCGACTTGATGCCCTTGATGCTGGAGCGGCTGCAAGAACGCCACCCACAGTTGACCGAGCGCGACCTGGATGTCGTGCGGGCCTTACTCGATGGACTGGACACTGAAGCCTTGGCCGCTCGGCTGGGTCTGAGCGCCAGTTCAGCGCCAACCTACACCAAACGCCTGTACCGCAAGCTGGGGCTCCCGGGTCGGGCGGCGTTGACGGCCAGCTTGCTCACACACACCTGAGCGTGGCTCTGTGATGCTTGGTTGATGTCCCAATATAGGGACGCTTCGCGGCGCATGTGGGTCTAGACTTCGCACGCATCAAGCCACCTGAGTCCTCACCATGCACCAGCCCACCACCACCCCACGCGCATCGATTTATTACGACTACCAAGTTCACCCGGCGTGGCTGCCCAGCGGCCATGGCCCGCAAAGCCGCCAAGCCGTGGTGATCGCAGGTGGAGGCCCGGTGGGCATGACCTGCGCCCTTGAACTGGCCCGCCACGGCGTGGCCTGCGTGGTCTTGGAGTCTGAGTTGCAAGTGAGCGAGGGCAGTCGCGCCATTTGCTTCACGCGCCGCTCCATGGAAATCTTGCAGCAAGTCGGTGTGGATCAGCGTGTCAGCGAGATGGGCCTGCCCTGGCGTTTTGGCAACTCGTTTTACCGAGGCGAGCGCGTGTTTCGCATGGAAAATCCGCACCAAGACGACGACCGCTTTGCGCCCATCATCAACCTGCAGCAGCAATACCTGGAAGCGTTTTTGGTCGATGCGTGTGAGGCCAACCCGCTGATTGAACTGCGTTGGGGCAACCGCGTCATCGGGCTGACCCAACACAGCGACCATGCGGTGGTCGAGGTCGATACGCCCGAAGGCCCTTACCTGCTGGAGACCAATTGGCTGGTGGCATCGGACGGCGCGCGCTCACCCATTCGCAGCTTGCTCGAACTCAAGCTGGAGGGCTCGTCCTACGAGGGGCGCTTCGTGATTGCCGACATCCGCATTGACCTGCCCTTGCCCACCGAGCGCTTGGCCTACTTTGACCCACCTTGGAACCCGCGCAACACCGTGTTGATGCACCGCGAGCCACACAACATTTGGCGCATCGACTACCAGTTGCCGCCCGACGAGACGCCCGAACAAGCCTTGGAACCGGCGTCATTGGCGGCGCGCATCAACGCGCAGTTGGAAATGATCGGACATGGCGACAAAACCTGGGAGATGGATTGGTGCTCGGTCTATTCGGCACGCACGCTGACGCTGCCTGATTACCGCTGTGGTCGCACGCTGTTCGTGGGCGATGCGGCACACCTGCTGCCCATCTTTGGGGTGCGTGGCGCCAACACCGGATTTCAAGACGCGCAAGCCTTGGGCTGGCGTCTGGGGCTGGTCGCCAGCGACCGAGCGCCAGAATCGCTGCTGGACAGCTACAGCCAAGAGCGCGTCGCAGCGGCTTGGGAGATCATCGACGAGGCCAGTAAGAGTACGCGCTTCATGGCCCCACCCAGCCGCGGTTTTCGCTTGCTGCGCGACGCCGTGTTGTCGCTTTCACTGAGCGAAGCCTTCGTGCGCCCGCTCTACCACTGGCGCACATCGAGGCCGCACGAGTACAGCCACAGCGCGTTGAACGCACGCGACGACGACAAGCTGCGTTTCTCCAGCGGCCCTGGGCTGGGTGCCCCGCCCGCCAACGTCAAGTTGGCTGAGGGAGATCACCTGCTCGATCACTTGGGCGGTGGCTTTGACTTGCTTTGGTTTGGCAACGGTAACCCAATCCCTGACGACATCCAAGCGAGCTTGCGCCACTGGCGTTCGCGAGGCGTCGCTGTGCGCGTCACCACGATCGGAGCCGCATGTGCCGGTGCCGATCAACACCTGCAAGACCCACAAGGTCGTGCCCGCCAACGCTGGGGCGTGACTGGCGATGGGGCCGCC
>JALRFN010000108.1 GCA_023268425.1 Burkholderiaceae bacterium
CGACGATTCGCACTTGGGTGACTTCATCGAAGACACGCTGAACACGGCGCCCATCGAAGCCGCCATGCAAGCGGGTCTGCGCGACGTGGTCAAAGACATTTTGGACAGCCTCACACCACGCGAAGCCAAGGTGTTGCGCATGCGTTTTGGCATCGAAATGTCCACCGATCACACCCTGGAAGAAGTGGGCAAACAGTTCGACGTGACGCGTGAGCGCATCCGCCAAATCGAATCCAAGGCGGTGCGCAAGCTCAAGCACCCCAGCCGTTCGGACAAGCTGCGCAGCTTCATCGACAACATGTGATCTGAGCCGCGACGGTGAACATCAGCCAGCGTTTCGACGCTGGCTTTTTTTCGCCTGCGCGGCCCAATCAGGTGGGCGCGCTGACTCGCCGTTGCACCCACGGCCGGGGCAAGTCCAAAGACGATTGAAAACCCTCGGGGTTGGGACAGGGGCAGCCCAGCGCGACCAAAGAGGTGCCGGCATCTGGGGCTTTCATGCACCAATTCAGCTTGTCTAGCTGCTCGGCGTAGGTCAAAGGCAAAAAATGGCTGGTGTCCAAGTCGGCCACTGTGCACATCCCATCGGCGGGGTAATGCTGGCCATAGGCAAACTGAATCACCTGCTCACGCGGCACCAAGCCCCACAGCGTCATCAACACTTCGTGGTGGTTGGCGTGGCGTCCATATTCGCCACGTCGCTTGGCACTGTGGCTGACCACCCAATCTGGGCGCTCAGCGCCCAAGCTGTCTCGCAACGCCACCGCCATGTCGTCGGCCGCGTTCACCGAAAAACAGTCGCCCAATTGGTAATTCTGGAAGGCATGCCGGGCGTGGCGCACGCCCAAGTGTTGCGCGTAGTCATCGAAATACGTTTGATACCTTGGGCGATCCACACACATCGCCACCAAGGTCCACTCCCAACCCAAGGCCAAGGTGCGCAGCAACAGCCCGTGTCCCCAGAGCAGAGCATCATCGTGGTGGGCCACCACCATCCAAGCACGCGGCATCGTTTCGCCTCATTGAACATGCCGACCCCAGCCAGCTTGGGCGCATGCTAGCGATAAAATTTTGCCGCATCCAGTGGCATGCACTTGATGCCTGCCGAGAAACAACATCTGACCAACATCCGGCCGACACCCTGCACCCATGGCTCTGGCTTGCCGGACATCGGCCCCTTGAAATCGCGACTTTCGACGCCAAGTGAACGTGGTTTCGATTTTCACCCTCACTTTGACACCCTGCGACTGACATGAACACGGACCCACAACCATCCAGCCAAAACACCACGACCACTGCGCCTGATCAGGCCGCTCAGGAGTCGGCAGCCGCCGAAGCGGCGTTGGCTCAAGAGGCACTCAACGCAGCGGGCGGATTGACGCAAAACACAGAGGCGGAAATCGCCAAGCTACAAGCGTCGATCGCTGAGCTCAAGGATCAAGTCTTGCGGGCCACCGCAGCAGCCGAAAACACCCGCCGCCGCGCCGACGACGACTTGGCCAAAACGCGCAAGTTTGCCGTCGAAGGCTTTGCTGAAAGCTTGCTGCCCGTGTTGGACAGCATGGACGCGGCTTTGGGCGTGGAATCCGCCTCGATTGAACAAATGCGCGAAGGCGTCCAAGCCACCCAAGCGCAGTTGCTGCAGGCCCTGGAGCGCAACAAAGTGGTTGCTGTGGCCCCAGCACCCGGGGAGAAATTTGACCCCAACATGCACCAAGCCATCAGCATGGTGCCCGCAGCCCAAGAGGCCAACACCGTGGTCACAGTACTGCAAAAAGGCTACATGATTGCCGAGCGTGTGCTGCGCCCGGCCTTGGTGACGGTTTCCAGCGGCTCGGCCTCTTGAAATCTGGTTAAACCACCTCAGATACATCGCAGTTCAACTTTTTCAGCATTCTCAGGAGCACCCTCATGGGCAAAATCATCGGCATTGACTTGGGCACCACCAACAGCTGTGTGGCGGTCATGGAAGGCAACACCACCCGCGTCATCGAAAACAGCGAAGGCGCACGCACGACCCCTTCGGTCATCGCGTTTCAAGAAGACGGCGAAATCTTGGTCGGTGCACCGGCCAAGCGCCAGGCCGTCACCAACCCGCGCAACACGGTCTACGCCGTCAAGCGTTTGATTGGCCGTCGCTTTGAAGAAGACGCGGTGCAAAAAGACATCGACTTGATGCCTTACGAAATCGTCAAGGCCGACAACGGCGACGCTTGGGTGAGCATCCGTGGCAAAAAAATGGCGCCCCCGCAAATCAGTGCCGAAATAGCCGGTTTACTGGTGCCAATATCGTGGCTGAGCCAATCGCCGAAGGCTTCGGTTTCAATATCGCATTTGGCCAGTGGCTGGCCGGTTACGTCGGTAACAAAGTCAAAGTCCATAGCAAATCCTATGCAG
>JALRFN010000153.1 GCA_023268425.1 Burkholderiaceae bacterium
CGTCTTCTGCGTTGGGGGCCCAAGTTGGGGGTGTGGGGTTCACCACCTCTGTGGGCAGCCTGGGCACCAAGACCAGACCAGCACCCGGCGATTCGACGGTGTGCGCTGGAGCTGGGGGCTCAGGCTGAGACTCTGGCACCCCAGCATCCGTGAGGCGTTGATACCAACTTTCACTGGTGTCCCCTTTGGCCTCGTGGCCGCTGACCCACAAGGCGTGCTCCGCACGGGTCATCGCGACATACAACAAATTGGCGTCTTCGGCGGCCTTGGCCAGGTTTTCGCGCTCAAGCAGATCGCGCGCGCACAGCGGCGGGTGTTGCTCGCGCTGTACGAACACCACCCGCGCGGGGTGGCTTTGCCCCAGGGGCCAGTCCAACATCACACCCATGCTTTGCGCGCGCTGGGGTGGTGCGTGGGCATCCATCAGCACCAGCACTTTGGCCTCCAGACCTTTGGCGCCGTGCACGGTCATCATGCGCACCGCCTCTGCGGGCACTGGCCAAGCCACTTCGCGCGCGGCCGACATCAAATCACGCACCAACGCGTAGGGCGTGACAAACCGCCCACTGTTGAGGTTTTGGCTGTGCGCCAACACGGCGCTCAACTGCGCGCGTGTGCTGGCTTGCAGGGCCAACGGCATCACCGCTGCGTAACGGGCATGAATCTGAATGTGCTCGTACCACCACACCAGCACGTCGTGCACAGGCCACTGGCGCAAACGCGCATCCAAGACTTGCAAGTCAGTGGCCCAAGCTTGCACGCGAGCCTGCCAAAGCGCGGGCTCAGCGCCCTGCGGGTTTTCTGCCCGCACGGCCTCAGAGCGCAACACCGACCACCAGGACACCTGACCCAAGACGCGACGGGCCCGGGCAATCGCCATCAACTCGTCATCACTGGCTCCAAACATCGGTGACTTGAGTGCACGCGCCAAACTCAGGTCGTGGCCATGGCTGGTTGCAGCATCCAAGAGCGCGACCAGATCGGCCACCACTGGCGCATCGATCATGGGCGTCTTTTCCGCAAAAGCGCTGGGCACGCCCCGGCGGTTGAGCGCGCTGTGCAGCAAGCCCAAGCGCGCATTGCGACGCGCCAAAACCATGACCTCGTGCGCAGCAAATGCACCCGCAGCGATTTGGTCGTGCAACCAATCGGCCACGGCTTGCGCCTCTAACGCGGCGGCGCTCGACTTGGCCACATCGCGTGGCTGCGTCAAGGTCTCTCGCCACGGGGCATCGGAAGACGCGGCTGCCGGCTCGGCCTGCACCAAGGGCAAGCGCGCCACTTGCCCAAGGTGCGGACTGGCCGTGCTGTGTTCGCGGTACACCACGGCGGTCTCACCCATTCGGGGCACAGCGGCCATGACGGCATTGCAGGCTTGGACCACCGCCTGGGCGCAACGCCGCGTGTGATCACACGACAGCACCGGTGCGCCCAAGGCCGCTTGCGCAAAGGCTTTGGCCTGCGCAAACACCCGAGGGTCGGCGCGGCGAAAACGGTAGATCGATTGTTTGGGGTCTCCAACAATGAACGCGCGCAGACCTTGGCCCCCGCCACCCGCACCGGCATACCCTTCCAGCCACGCGCGCAAGGCATGCCACTGCAGTGGATTGGTGTCTTGAAACTCGTCCACCAGCAGGTGCTGCACACGCTGATCCAAGCGCTGTTGAATCCAGGCCGCCACTTGCCCATCGGCCAGCAAATGCGAAGCCGCGGCCTCCAGGTCGTTCATGTCCACCCACGAGCGCTGGCGCTTCAAGTCGGCGTAAGTCGCCATCAATT
The DNA here is from genome assembly GCA_023268425.1 of Burkholderiaceae bacterium. GTDB lineage: Bacteria > Pseudomonadota > Gammaproteobacteria > Burkholderiales > Burkholderiaceae_C > RS62. The sequence continues at coordinate 1,780 of JALRFN010000153.1, forward strand.
GACGAGACAAACGCACCATGCGGCCTTGGTGCGCCCAGCACTGTGCTTGGTGTTGGGCGTCTCGCCAGTCGTCCAACCAGGCCTGCGCCGCATCCACCGCCTCGGCTTGGTGGCTGCCCAAACCTTTGGCGCGCGGTGTGCCCGTTTTGGTGCGCAAGACGTTCACGATGTCGGCCATGTCTTGGCGACTCAAGGCCATCTCCAAGGCCTGACCGTTGCGCACGCTGACATCGGTTTTGCCGTGCTGCCCCAAGGCCCGCGCCGCCGCCCACAAGGCCTCGGCCAATTCGGGCACCACCAGCAAGGGGTTTTGCCCCCACGACCACGACGCCATGCGGGGGACAACGGCTGCCACGGGCTGGACACTGCGCTCCAAGACACCAGCCGCGTCAGCCATTTGCAATTCGCTGCGCCGTGACAAAGCCGTCATCAAAGCTTCTTGCGTGGCGCTGCGGCCAATCGCGGTGACCGCGCCTTGGTAGTCGGCCAACAAATCATCGTCTCTGTACACAGCGGCCAAAAAGCGCGGCCACGCCTCTTGTTTGGCCAAGCTGTCGTCTTCGATCAGCTCGTGCTGTGCGGGCAACTGCAATTGGCGAAAAACCTCCAAGGGCGCATGGCGCAACAACTGAGCAAACCAACTGTGAAAGGTGCGCACCTGCACCGCGCGGTCACTGCGCAACAACTGACGGTACAAATCGCGCGCGCGCTGCAAACCCGCCGCATCGACCGAGTTCAGGCCACGCAAAGCCAATTCGCGAGTCAGACTGGCGTCGTCGCAGCGCGCCCAGTCTTGCAGCAAGTCCAGCAGCCGTTGGCGCATTTCACCCGCGGCCTTCTTGGTGAAGGTGATGGCCAAAATGCTGTCCGGCTCGGCGCCTAGCCACAAGGCACGGGCCATGCGCGCGACCAGAATCCAAGTCTTTCCAGCCCCCGCACAGGCTTCGACCACGGCGTGTCGCTGCGGGTCGCAGGTGAGCGCATAAAAGTGCTCCGCTGTGCAAGGTTGGCCGTCCGCTTGGTAGTGCCAGTCAGCCATGCACGGCCTCCCAAACATCCCGCCGACACAATCCGCGCGCGCGGCAATGGTCACATGCGGGTGACTCGCCCAATGCTGGCATGGGCGCCGAGGCTTGCAGCGCCGACCAGTCGGCCACCACCCCGGCCATCACCACGGCGGCATCGGCCATCACGTCGGGGTGCTCCTCCCAACGCGTGCCCGCCTCACCCGGGTCGCGGTTGGCGTCACCCACGCACAGGTAGGCCGCTTGGATCTTGGCCTCTGGCGCGGCTTGCTGCGCCAAGGCTGCGTAAAACGCCAGCTGGGTGTCCTCGCTGCCCGAGCGCGCACGGCGCCGAGCAGTCTCGACGCGCTCGGTCTTGTAATCCATGACCCACAGTTGGGTCTCGCCCGACGCGCGGTCACTGCGGTCCACACGGTCGAGTTGACCAAAAATGCGCACGCCCTCGGCCAGCTCTTGTTCCCAAGCCTGCTCCAACTGCCAAGCCCGAGCGCCCGAAGGCCAGTGCTTGAACCACCAGTCCAGATAACCGTCGCGCAGCAAAGGCCAACTGGCCCAAAAAGGCAAAAACGCCACCTCATCCAAACGCAAGTCGGCGCGCACCTGCTCGGCCCAATGATCCATGCGCTGGCTACTCGCTGCGCGGTCGGTCTGCACCGATTCGGGCTCATGCGCATGAAAGCGCTGCAAAACCGCGTGCAACCACAGACCCAAATCGCGGCGCGACGCCAACTCGTCCAACTCCTCATCGGTGTTCAAACCCAGCACATCGGCCACAAAGAACTGATGGACTGGCCAGTGCACCAAAACACGATGAAGAATTTTTCAGAGTTCCAAGGGTGATTGAATAAACTTATAAATGAACCGGCAAATTAATAACAAAGGTAGAACCTTCGCCTGGTTGACTGATTACCTGAATACT
>JALRFN010000196.1 GCA_023268425.1 Burkholderiaceae bacterium
GCCCGGCGCGATCTACAACAGCAATCGCTATTTTTTGCACAGCTTGTTGCGTCAGCTCGGTTGCGAAGTCACTGACTTGGGGGTCATCCCAGACCAGTTGGCCGTGACCCAAGCGGCATTGCGCGAGGCGGCGCAAACACACGACGTGCTGTTGACCAGCGGGGGGGTGTCGGTTGGCGAAGAGGACCACGTCAAGCCTGCGGTCGAAAGCCTTGGGGCCTTGGACTTGTGGGCCATCGCCATCAAGCCGGGCAAACCGTTCGCGCACGGGCGGGTCAATCGCGACGATGGCACGTGGGCCCACTTCATTGGCTTGCCTGGCAACCCCGTGTCCAGTTACGTGACTTTCGCGGTCTTGGTGCGCCCCTTTTTGCGCAAGTTGCAAGGTGCGGCCCAGCACATGGTGACGCCCATGAGCTTGCAAGCCAATTTCGATTGGCCCAAACCCGACAAGCGCCGCGAGTACCTGCGCGTGCGTCGCAATGCTTCAGGCGGCTTGGATTTGTATCCCAACCAAGGCTCAGGCGTGCTGACATCGTTGTCATGGGCGGATGGCTTGGTGGACAACCCGCCCGGGCGCAGCATCGCCAATGGCGACACGGTCAAATTCATCTCCATGGCGCAGTTGTTTGGCGCGGAGGCGCACTGATGCAAGTCACCGTTTTGTATTTTGCTTCGGTGCGCGAGGTCGTGGGTCTCGCCAGCGAACCCTGGCAGACCCAGGCGTCCACGGTGGCGCAATTGCGCCAAGAGTTGCTGGCCCGAGGTGCGCCTTGGGCTGACGCTTTGGACAGCGCGCGCCATTTGCGCTGCGCCGTCAACCAAACCATGGTGGCGCCAGAGACCCCGATTGCCGCAGGCGATGAGGTGGCGTTTTTTCCCCCGGTGACCGGCGGCTGAGCCATGCGCGCGTCTGTGAGTATCCAAACCCAAGACTTCGATGTCAGCACCGAGTTGGCGGCTTTGCGCGCGGATGACTTGGGCGTGGGTGCCGTCTGTTGTTTTGTGGGTACCGTGCGTGAGTTGGGTGGCGACGCGCCGGTCAGTGGCATGGCCTTGGAGCACTACCCGGGCATGACCGAGGCCGCCATCCACAGCATGATGCAAGAGGCGAACAAGCGGTTTGACATTCGCGGCGCCCGGGTCATTCATCGCGTGGGTGACTTGCAAGCCGCTGACCAGATCGTCTTGGTCGCGGTGACCAGTGCCCACCGAGGCCAGAGTTTCCAGGCTTGTGAGTTTTTGATGGACGACCTCAAAACGCAGGCGCCATTTTGGAAAAAAGAGACCACTGCTTCTGGCGCACACTGGGTTGATGCCCGGGCCAGCGACGACGCGGCCCTGAAGCGCTGGGGCATTGACGCGAACAACGTCTCGGGCGAGCGCTCAGGCGTTTGACCCCTGAGCCGCGTGAGCGGCCGCTGGCGATGAGGCTTTGATGCGCATCAAGGTCTGTCGCGTGTCGTGAAGCGCAGACTTGAAATCCTGAAATCCTGCTCCAAGTAGGCGGCAGTGAACACATTTTCGGGAGCATTTTCATGCGTGCAGACAAACTGACGACCAAATTTCAAGAGGCGCTGAGCGAGGCACAGAGCCTGGCGCTCGGCCATGACCACGCCTACATCGAGCCGCAACACGTGTTGCTGGCGATGTTGCGCCAGACCGATGGCCCAGGCGCGCTGTTGCAGCGCGCGGGTGGCCAACTCAATGCCATGACCACAGCCACAGAGGCGGCCATCAAGCGTTTGCCCACGGTGACGGGGCAAGATCAGGTGCAGGTCAGTCGCGACAGCGTGAGCCTGTTGCAGGCGGCCGAAAAAGACGCGATCAAGCGTGGCGACCAATACGTGGCCAGCGAATTGTTTTTGCTGGCCTTGGCCGAGCACAAGGGTGAAGCCGGGCAGTTGATGCGTGACCACGGCATCAGCAAAGACAGTTTGGCCAAAGCCATCGAGGCCTTGCGCGGCGGTCAACGGGTGGACAACGCGGAGGCCGAAGGCCAGCGCGAGGCCTTGAAAAAATACACCTTGGATTTGACCGAGCGCGCGCGCTTGGGCAAGTTAGACCCGGTCATTGGCCGCGACGACGAAATCCGCCGCGCCATCCAAGTTTTGCAGCGGCGCTCCAAAAACAACCCGGTGTTGATTGGCGAGCCGGGCGTGGGCAAAACCGCGATTGTGGAAGGCTTGGCGCAGCGCATTGTTGCGGGCGAAGTACCCGATACGCTGAAGGAAAAGCGCGTGTTGTCACTGGACATGGCGGGTTTGCTGGCGGGCGCCAAGTTTCGTGGCGAGTTTGAAGAGCGCCTGAAAGCCGTGCTCAAAGAGGTCGCGGCGGAGGAGGGGCGCATCATTTTGTTTATTGACGAGCTGCACACCATGGTCGGTGCGGGCAAAGCCGATGGCGCCATGGATGCCGGCAACATGTTGAAGCCTGCCTTGGCGCGCGGTGAGTTGCACTGCGTGGGCGCCACCACTTTGGACGAGTACCGCAAATACATTGAAAAAGACGCCGCCTTGGAGCGCCGCTTTCAAAAGGTCTTGGTCGACGAACCCTCAGTGGAGGCCACGATTGCGATTTTGCGTGGCTTGCAAGAAAAGTACGAGGTGCACCATGGGGTGGACATCACCGATCCCGCGATTGTGGCGGCTGCTGAGTTGTCCAACCGTTACATCACTGACCGCTTTTTGCCTGACAAGGCGATTGACCTGATCGACGAGGCGGCTGCGAAGATCAAGATTGAGATCGACTCCAAACCGGAGGCCATGGACAAGCTCGATCGCCGCCTGATTCAGCTCAAAATCGAGCGCGAAGCGGTGCGCAAGGAAAAAGACGAAGCCTCGCGCAAGCGCCTGGCCTTGATCGAAGAGGAAATCTCGGCGCTGGAGCGCGAGGTGGCGGACTTGGCCGAAGTGTGGAAGTCTGAAAAAGCAGCCGCTTTGGGCTCGGCACAGTACAAGGAAGCAATCGACAAGCTCAAATTCCAAATGGAAGAGCTTAAGCGCAAGGGCGACTTCAACGCAGTGGCGGAGTTGCAGTACGGCAAGTTGCCCGAGTTGGAAAAGCAACTCAAAGAAGCGCAAGACCGCGAGGCCAACAAAGACCCCGCCGCTGGTCCCAAGCTGCTGCGCACACAAGTGGGGGCCGAGGAAATTGCTGAGGTGGTGGCTCGCGCCACGGGCATCCCAGTGGCCAAATTGGTGCAAGGCGAGCGCGAGAAATTATTGGAGATGGAAGATCGCCTGCATCGCCGTGTGGTGGGGCAGGAGGAAGCCATTGAAGCCGTCTCCAACGCCATTCGCCGCTCGCGCGCGGGTTTGTCTGACCCCAACCGACCCACAGGCTCGTTTTTGTTCTTGGGCCCCACTGGCGTGGGCAAGACCGAGCTGTGCAAGGCCTTGGCCAACTTCTTGTTCGACTCTGAAGACCACTTGATTCGCATCGACATGAGCGAGTTCATGGAGAAGCACTCGGTGGCGCGCTTGATCGGCGCGCCCCCAGGCTATGTGGGCTATGACGAAGGGGGCTACCTGACCGAGGCGGTGCGCCGCAAGCCCTACAGCGTGGTCTTGCTGGATGAGATTGAAAAAGCCCACCCCGATGTCTTCAACGTCTTGTTGCAGGTCTTGGATGACGGACGTTTGACCGATGGCCAAGGGCGAACGGTGGACTTCAAAAACACCGTGATCGTCATGACCAGCAACATTGGCTCGCACCTGATCCAAAGCATGGCGGGACAAGAGCACGAGGCCATCAAAGACGCGGTTTGGGAAGAGCTGAAAAACCACTTCCGTCCGGAATTGCTCAACCGCATCGACGAGACGGTGGTCTTTCACAGCTTGGACGCCCAGCACATTGCGTCGATCGCCAGCATCCAGTTGGAGGCGCTGCGTGGTCGCATGGCCAACATGGAATTGGGGCTCCGTGTCAGTGACGCGGCGTTGGAGGAACTGGCCAAGGTGGGCTTCGACCCGGTGTTTGGTGCGCGCCCCCTCAAGCGGGCCATTCAGCAACGCATCGAAAACCCGCTGTCCAAGCAAATCTTGCAAGGGCGTTTCCCACCCAAGACCACCATTGACGTATCGGTCAATCCAGCCTTGGAGCCGGGGCAGTTCTTTTTCGACGCGGCTTGATGGTGCTTGACGCGGCGCCCATCGCTTTGACCGCATGAGCCGACCGGGGGGGGCCGAAAGGGCCTGGCCCCTGGTTGCAGAAGTGGGAAAACCCCTGATGTGTGTCCTTGCATTTGCCTTTAATATAAGTGCATGCTTATTTAAAAGGATGAATGCGATGCGGACACAGATGCGACGCTGGACAGTGATGGGCGCGTTGGCGCTGGGTTTGAGCGCTTTGGGCGCCGCGGCGCAAGCGCAAGACCCAGCCGCCGCCGAGGCCTTGGAGGCTTACTTTGACTTCGTCGACTACCAAGGCGGCAACATCGGTCTGAAGCAAATTCCAGACGATCAGTGGGCACGCTACTTCATTGTCGACACCCGTGACGCCGCGCAGTTCGTCGCCGGCCACGTGCCTGGCGCGCGCAACATCGAGTGGCGCCGCGTGGTCGCCCAACGCAACACGATTCCCAAAGACCGACCGGTGCTGGTGTACTGCAACACGGGCACACTGTCCTCGCAAGCGGGTCTGGCCTTGCGGGTATTGGGTTGGGAGAACGTTCAAATTCTGCACGGTGGCTTCGAAGAGTACAAAGCGGCAGGCAAGCCCGTGAGCCCTTGAGTTTGGGACACGTCGCGCGAGGGGCTTGCGCGGCGGCCAATGCCGCGTAACATGCGCGGCCATGAACACCGCCACGCTCACTGCTGACCACGTCCCCTTGCGCCAAGATGCGCGCATCATTGGTTTGGTGGGTCTGGCCCACGCGATTTCGCATTTTTCGCACCTGCTGTTGCCGCCCATGTTCCCGATGTTCATGTCGGCGTTTGACTTGAGTTTCTCTCAGGTCGGCTTTTTGGTGACTTTGTTTTTTGTGATTTCGGGCACTGGGCAAATGTTGTCTGGTTTTGTGGTCGACCGCATCGGCGCACGGCCTGCTTTGTTCGGCGCGGTGACCATGTTTGGCTTGGCCGCCGTGTTCGCGGCCACCGCGCAGGGTTACTCGGGCCTGGTGCTCAGCGCGATCTGTGCGGGTTTGGGCAACGCGCCGTTTCACCCCATCGACTACTCCATTCTGAACCAGCGAGTCTCCGCACCGCGTCTGGGTTATGCCTTCAGCGCCCATGGCTTGACAGGCAATTTGGGTTGGGCGCTCGCCCCTGCCTGGTTGGTGGGTTGGTCGCATTTGCTCGATTGGCGCGCAGCCTACTGGGCGGCGGCGGCCTTGTACGCCGTGGTGTTGTTGGTGTTGGTGATCAACCGCGATGCGCTGCGCACCGAGACGGTGATCAAGGCCCCTCAGGGCAGCGGCGAGAGCAGCGTGGCGTTTTTGAAGCTGCCCGTGGTCTGGTGGTGTTTCACTTACTTTTTGCTCTCGACCATGACCTTGTCGGTGGTGCAGACCTTCGCCCCGTCGATTTTGAAAATCGTCCATGGTGTGCCGCAGGACACCGCCTCGTTGGTGTTGACGGCCTACATGTTGTGTGGCGCGGCGGGCATGTTGCTGGGCGGCTTCGTGGCCGCTCGCCACGCACAGCACAGTGAACGCGTGGTGGCTTGGGCGATGGCTGTTGGCGCGGTCTTGTTGCTGGTGGTGGCGTCTGCAGCCTTGGGTGCGAGCGGC
>JALRFN010000206.1 GCA_023268425.1 Burkholderiaceae bacterium
GAACGCGTGGTGGCTTGGGCGATGGCTGTTGGCGCGGTCTTGGTGCTGGTGGTGGCGTCTGCAGCCTTGGGTGCGAGCGGCACCATGGTGGCCTTGGCTTTGACTGGCTTTGCCGTGGGCGTGGGTGGGCCCAGCCGCGACATGATGATCAAGCGGGCGACCCCCAAGGGTGCCACCGGGCGCGTTTACGGCACGGTGTATTCGGGCCTGGACGTGGGCTTTGCGCTGGCGCCGATGATTTTTGGCTTGTTGATGGACCACGCCTGGTATGGCGCCACGCTCAGCGGTGCGGCCTTGACCTTGTCGCTGGCCGTGGGCGCGGCGCTGATGGTGGGGCGTTTGACGCATGCGCCCGCACCTGAGCCCAAGAAAACATAAAAGAGGAGCGTGGCATGAGTGAGACCCAGTTGGGGGGACACCTGTTGGTGCAGTGTTTGCTTGCCCAAGGGGTGCAGCGTGTGTTTGGGGTGCCGGGTGAGAGTTACTTGGCGGTGCTCGACGGTTTCGCGCAATACCGAGAGCAGATCCGTTTCGTCATCAATCGTCAGGAGGGCGGCGCGGCCTTCATGGCCGAGGCGCAAGGCAAGCTCAGTGGACGCCCCGGTGTGTGCTTTGTGACCCGCGGGCCGGGCGCGACCAACGCCAGCATTGGCGTACACACGGCGTTTCAGGACTCCACGCCCATGGTCTTGTTTGTCGGCGATGTGGCGCAAGACGCACGCGACCGCGAAGCCTTTCAAGAGGTGGACTTTGGTCAGATGTTTGGGCCATTGGCCAAATCGGTCCAGCGCATCGACGATGTGCACCGCATCCCCGAATATGTGCAACGCGCATTCGCCATAGCCATGAATGGTCGACCTGGTCCGGTGGTGGTGGTGTTGCCTGAAGACATGTTGACGCGAGAAACGACGGCCCAGCCGTTGCCGCGCGTTGAAGCGGTTCGCGCCGGCGTGGACGCGCAGGCTTTGCAAGCCGTGGTGCAGCGCTTACGAGACGCTCAAAAACCCATGGTGATCGCTGGGGGTGGTGGCTGGAGTCGTGAGGCTGCGGCCCAACTGCAGGCCTTTGCCCAGGCTTGGGACTTGCCCGTGGGTTGTGCGTTTCGCTTCCAAGACTTGATGGACAACCGCAGCGCGCAGTACGTGGGCGATGTGGGGCTGGGCATCGCGCCGCACTTGGCGCAAGCCATCCAGGAGGCCGACCTGCTGTTGGTCTTGGGTGCGCGTATGGGGGAGTCCACCACCGGTGGTTACACCATGTTGCCGGTGGGGGTGCAGCGGCCGGGTTTGGTGCACATCCATGCCGATCCCGAGGAACTCAATCGCGTCTATACCGCTGAACTGTCCTTGTGTGCCGGCATGCCTGCGGTGGTGGCGGCTTTGGCGCAAACTGCGGCGCCAACGCAGCCCGTGTGGGCTGAATGGCGCGCGGGGCTGCGCGCGCGCTTTGAGGCGCACAGCGACCCCGAGTCTGCCCGCCGGGCCTTGCCCGGGGACGTGGACATGTTTGAGGTCATGGCGCATGTCCGCGCGCACATGCCAGAGGGCGTGGTCTGCACCAACGGCGCGGGCAATTTCGCCACCTGGTTGCATCGCTTTTATCCGCTGGCGGGCTGGGCGGCCAATGGCGTGCGCCAACAACTGGCACCCACCAACGGCGCCATGGGTTATGGCGTGCCGGCAGGCGTTGCGGCTGCTTTGGAGACGGGCCGTCCGGTCTTGACCTTCACGGGTGACGGTGACTTCTTGATGAACGGCCAAGAGTTGGCCACCGCCACCAGCCAAGGCGTGAAGACCGTGGTGGTCCTGTTGAACAATGGCATGTACGGCACCATCCGCATGCACCAGGAGCGCGAGTACCCCGGTCGCACGTCGGGTTCCAGCTTGGCCAACCCCGACTTTGTGGCCTTGGCCAAAGCCTACGGCTACCAGGCGTGTCGGGTCAGTCGCACGGCGGATTTTGCGCAAGCTTGGGCAGACGCTTGGGCATCCGAAGGCGGTTACCTGATTGAGGTGATGTTGGACCCAGAGGTCATCACACCCAAAGCCACCCTCAGCGACATTCGGCAGGCTGCCCTGGCGCGTTGAGTCTCGCTTGGGCTGGCGCTCTTGGGGCCAGCCCTCAGGCGCCTTACTCGGTCAAAGTTCTGAAACAACGCCCAACAAAAAACCGGCCTACGAGGCCGGTTTTTTGTTGCATGGCCCGTTACAGGGGCCAGCGATCGCGTGCGATCAAGACAAGTGTTGATTGACCAGCTTGGTCATTTCAAACATCGTGACTTCTGCTTTGCCGAACACAGCCTTGAGCTTAGCATCGGCCAGGATGTTGCGCTTGTTGGCGGGGTTTTGCAGGTTGTTGGCCTTGATGTATTCCCAAATCTTCTTCGTCACTTCCGTGCGGGGCATCGGGGTGTTGCCGATGACGGCGGCCAGCTCGGCGCTGGGGGTCATGGACTTCATGAAAGCGGCGTTGGGCTTACGGGTGGTTGCCATTGTGTTGTTTTCCTCAAAAAATTTATCGATTTGAACTTGTTCAATGTGTTCAACGGTCAAGCTTACCAGCAAGATTGGTCAAATACGTGGCGCGTCAGTGCGAGATTTCCCTGATTTTTGCCGAAATTTTGGGTCTGTAAGCCCGACGCCTTAACCCTGCGGCGCGTTCTGGGCAGCGTTGAGGGCGCGACAGCCCCGTTCTTGCTCGCTGGGCCAGTGCTGAGGCGATGTGCCGCGTGAAGCGGCGGGGAAAGTCGCGGTGACTGTGGCCAGGGGTGGGGAGGCGCTACAGTGCGGCTTTTGTGATTGCCAAGCCATTCAGGAGTTCAAGCATGCTGTCGACCTGCGATTTATGTGATGCCCACAAGGGCGACGCTTCGGGCGCGTTTCGGGTGCTGCCGCCTGGGTTCAAGTCCTACGGCGCGCGGCCCGCGTTTTGCGGTCTTGTGGTGACCGTGCAGTGCTTTGAAGACAACACCCAGGTCAAAGCAGCGGTTGATGCGCCGGGCCAAGGCCGGGTCTTGGTGGTCGACGCGGCGGCGGGCATCCAACGAGCCGTGCTGGGGGGCAATCTGGGCGCGGCAGCAGCACGCAACGGCTGGGCCGGTGTCGTGGTCAATGGCTGTGTGCGTGATGTTGCCGAATTGCGTGTTTGTGAGGTGGGTATTTATGCCTTGGGCCACATGCCCTTGCCGACCATCAAGCGCGATCAAGGGCTGCGAGATGTGGCCGTGCAAATTCAGGGCGTGTGGGTCCGTCCTGGCGATTGGTTGGCCGCCGACGAAGACGGCATCGTGGTGGCCGAGCAGGCCTTGATCTGAGGCCGGCTTAGCCCGTCAAGGGTTCACAGCCCCAAGCCTTTTTTCAGCATGTAGGCTGCCAAGCCAAACAGCAGCACTGAAAAAATTCGCTTGAGTTTGGCCACTGGCAGGGCGTGTGCGGCGCGCACCCCCAGTGGCGCGACGATCACGCTGGCGGTGGCTATGACCAACAGGGCAGGCAAAAAGATATAGCCCAAAGCGCCTTCGGGCAGCCCTTGGGCGCTCATGCCGCTGATGATGTAGCCCGTCACGTTGGCCACGGCGATGGGAAAGCCCAGTGCCGCTGCCGTGGAGATGGCGTTGTGCATGGGCACGTTGCACCAAGTCATGAAGGGCACGCTGATGAAGGCGCCACCCGCGCCAACCATGCCCGACAGAAAACCAATCAAACCGCCAGCGCCAAACTGTCCGCCTGGGCCCGGCAGGCTGCGCGAGGGTTTGGGTTTGACGTTGCGCATCATTTGAAAGGCCGAGAACCCCACAAACAAGGCGAAGAACAAGGCCAGGTACTGGCCCTTGACCGCAGTGAACGCGCCCAAACTCGCCACCATGGAGCCTAAGACAATGCCGGGTGCCAGCCGCCCGACCAGTGGCCACATCACGGTGCCGCGTTTGTGGTGCGAGCGCACGCTGGACAGCGAGGTGAAAATGATGGTGGCCATGGAGGTAGCGATGGCCATCTTGACCGCCAAGCTGTCGTTGATGCCCCGCTGGGTCAAGATGTAGGTGATGAAGGGCACCATGATCATGCCGCCACCAATGCCCAGCAAGCCTGCTAAAAATCCTGTGAAGCAACCCAACAACAACAATTCAACGATCAGTGCGGGTTCTAGGCTCATGTCGGCTCAGCAAGGAATAAGGGGGTGTCTGCAAAAGCCGCCGGGCCGCATTCCTGAACCGGAGGTTCAGGTGGGCAAGGGCAGAAGGGCTTCGGGTTCATCTGACGCGAGACGCTCACACCAGCCCAACGATGTACCTATCCCGAGCTCAAGGAGCATTGGTTCAAGGAAATATAGAACCCAGCGCGCTTTGCAGACCGCTCTATTGTAGGCCGTTCGAACGGGCTTGCCGCGCGGGCGCAGCACTTGGCTGCGTTGGGGCTTGGGCTGAATGGGCGCTCAAGCGCGACTCGATTGGGGCTCCGGCTGTCTAGCCCGTTGCAGGCTTGGGCAAGT
>JALRFN010000265.1 GCA_023268425.1 Burkholderiaceae bacterium
GCGCATCTTTGACAAGCCCTTGGCCATCATGTCGACCAGCTCCTACCGCGCGGAAGCCGGTACGGTGCAGGGCCACTTGGACGTGGCGCGCTACATCACCACGCCCAAGGGTGAGATCGCAGGGCGCGTGTTGTTGGTTGATGACCTGGCCGACACCGGTCACACCTTGAAGGTGGTCATCGACACCTTGCGCAACAACTATTCGCCCGTGACCGAGTTGCGCAGCGCGGTGTTGTGGACCAAGGGTGTGTCAACCTTTGACCCTGACTACTCGGTGGAGTACTTGCCCACCAACCCCTGGATTCACCAGCCATTTGAAAACTACGACAGCACCCGACCGACCGACTTGATCGCCAAGTGGAAAGTCTGAGTCGCGCAGCTGCGAACTGAATGCCAACGGCGCCTGAGCGATCAGGCGCCGTTTTTGTTTAGCATTGGCCTTTTGCCGACCAACCTGAAAGCCCACCATGAGCGACGCCAGCACCCAGTTGATCCACCATCCTTACACGCCCCCAGAAGGGTTTGCTTCGGCGGCGCCCGGCGTGTTCAAAGCTTCAACGGTGTTGTTTCCCAGCGTGGCCGAGATGCACCAGCGCGATTGGCGCGACAAGTCGGGTTACACCTACGGTCTGCATGGCACACCCACCAGCTTCACCTTGGAAGAACGACTGGCCAGCTTGGAGGGCGGTTTGTACTGCACGCTGGCGCCCAGTGGCTTGAGCGCCATCACCTTGGTCGACATGGCCTTGCTGTCTGCCGGTGATGAGTTGTTGGTGCCCGACAATGTCTACGGCCCGAACCGAGCGTTTGCGCAAGTCGAACTGGCCAAGTGGGGCATTGAACTGCGGGTTTATGACGCCATGAACCCCAGCGATTTGGCCGCACAGTTGAACAGCAAAACCCGATTGGTTTGGTTGGAGGCGGCGGGGTCGGTGTCCATGGAATACCCCGACCTCCCGGCCTTGATCGCCGTGGTGCGCCAAGCCAACGCCAGTCGTGCTCGGGCCATCGTCACGGCGTTGGACAACACTTGGGGGGCGGGGGTGGCTTTTGCAGCCTTTGACTTGGGGGTGGACATCTCCATGCAGGCCCTGACCAAATACCCCAGCGGAGGGGCTGATGTCTTGATGGGCTCCGTGGTCACCCGCGACCGGGCTTTGCACGAGGCGATTCAAATGACGCACAGCCGCTTGGGCCTGGGTGTGGGCGCCAACGATGTGGAGTTGGTCTTGCGCGGCTTGCCCACGGTGCACTTGCGCTACGCACGCCAAGACGCGACCACACGCGCCCTGGCGCAGTGGGCCTCGCAGCAGCCACAATTTGCTGCCGTCTTGCACCCGGCCTTGCCCGACTCGCCCGGCCATGCCGCCTTTGTGCGCGACGCCCAGGCGGCGGCTTGTTTGTTCAGCGTGGTGTTTGATGCACGTTACTCCCAAGCCCAGGTCGAGGGCTTTTGCGACCGCTTGTCGCTGTTCGGCCTGGGCTACTCGTGGGCTGGGCCGATGAGTTTGGTGGTGCCCTACAACATGCCCAACATGCGCAGCCGTCCGTGGCCACACGCGGGCGTGCTGGTGCGTTTTGCGATTGGTTTGGAGGCCGCAGCGGACTTGCAGGCGGACTTGGCACAAGCCTTGGCCGCCATGGATGCGGCTTAAGTCGGCGCGCTGAGCGTGACAGCGGCCTGTTGCATGGCCGCCAGGCTTTCATCGGCCACGGTGATCACCGGCGCTTGCGCGTAGTGCGCGAAGTTGCGCGCCATGGACTCGAAGTAACGCGGGTCGTAGTGGCGCTCAAGCAGTTCTTGCACCACTTCATCGATGTGTCCCGCAGCGACGGCGGCTTTCCACGCATCGATGACTTGGTGGCCCAACAGGGCCACCAGCGAGTCCAAGCGTGAGGTGAACAAGTCTTGCTCGTCGACGAAGTGCGCATAGTCGCGCATCAACAAACGCACCCGCGCGTCCAGCGCCATGTCGATGCGCCACACGGGTGAGGCACGCATGGCCACAATCAAGGACTCGGGCACGGTCACGTTGCCCACGCGCTTGCTTTCTGACTCCACATAAACCGGGCGCTTGGCGTCTAGCGCACACAGGGCTTGCCAGAGCTTCATTTCAAAGTGCTTTTGCGAGGGTTGTTGCTCACCGGGCGCCAAACCCAGCACGGAACTGCGGTGGTTGGCCAGCGCTTCCAAGTCGAGCACTTGGTGACCCTGCGCCGCCAGCGCATGCAGGATGTGGGTTTTGCCCACGCCCGTGGGGCCGGCGACCACGCGAAACGACAAGCGCGACACTTGCAAGGGCAGATCCGCCACCATGGCGGCGCGAAATGCCTTGTAGCCACCTTCGATCAATCCCACACGCAAGCCGATGGCCGCCAAGATGGTCGCTTGCGCACCGCTGCGGTTGCCGCCTCGCCAGCAATACAGCAAGGGTCGCCAGCCTTTGGGCTTGTCTTGCACGTGGGTCAAGATGTGTTGCGCCGCGTTTTGCGCGACGTAGGCGGCGCCCAGCTTTTTGGCATCGAAACTGCCCACTTGCTTGTACAGCGTGCCGACCTCGACGCGTTGTTCATTGGTCAAGGACGGCCAGTTTTGCGCGCCAGGCAAATGATCGAGGGCAAACTCGCCGGGACTGCGGGCGTCGATGATGGCGTCGTAGTCGCTGAGGCGGTGCAGCACATCTGCGGCAGAAATCGGTTGTATGGGCATTCGGTGCAGCGGGTTGGGCGTGAGGGCGTTAGAGCAGAGGTTTGAGGTGAGGCCAAACATTGGCCAGCAGCTTGGGCTGCGCCGCCTCGTTGGGGTGGATGCGATCGGCTTGGAACCAGCTCAGTGCATCAGGTACGTCCGCCACCCCGTGCAACAAAAACGGCACCAAGTCTACTTGGGTGTCCTGGGCCACCTGCGCAAAGCTTTGCGCGAAATCTTGCGCGTAGCGCTTGCCGTAGTTGGGCGGCACTTGGATGCCGATCAACAGCACCCGTGCCCCCTGTTGCTGCGCGCTGCGCACCATGGCGTTCAGGTTGTCACGCAGGGCGTTCAAAGGCAAGCCGCGCAAGGCGTCGTTGGCACCCAACTCCAACAGCAACCACTTGGGTTGGTGGCGCTTGAGCAAGGCGGGCAGACGCGCGCGTCCACCGCTGCTGGTGTCGCCGCTGATGCTGGCGTTGACCACTTCGATCTGGGGGTGGCTTTGGCGCAAACGCTCGCTGAGCAGTTGCACCCATCCGCTGCCGCGCTTGAGGCCGTATTCGGCACTGATGGAGTCACCCACGACGAGTAGGGTTTGAGCGTGCACGCCAGCGCTGAAGCAAAGCCCAGCGAAACCCAACGCCAACGCCTTTGCGCTAGAGTTGACCAGGGATTTCAACAAATGGGAGAGTGGTTTGATCATGAGTGCAGAGTCAGGCCCGCAGTGGGCGCTTCAGGCCCGAGGGCTGGGCAAGTCGGTACAAGACGTCAGTGGCCCATTATCCATTTTGGCCGACGTCAACCTGCAGTTGCCCCGTGGGCAGACGGTGGCCATCGTGGGCGCGTCGGGTTCTGGCAAGAGCACGTTGTTGTCCTTGTTGGCGGGTTTGGATACGCCCAGCACGGGTGAGGTCTGGGTGGGCGAGCAAAATCTGTTCGCGCTGAACGAAGACGCGCGCGCCGCCTTTCGTGCGCAGCACATGGGTTTTGTCTTCCAAAGCTTTCAGCTCCTGGGGCACTTGAGTGCCTTGGAAAACGTCATGCTGCCCTTGGAGTTGTCGGGCGCGCGTGATGCCCAAGCCAAAGCCACCGCGATGTTGCAGCGTGTGGGTTTGGCTGAGCGCCTGCGCCACCAACCCCGCGTCTTGTCCGGTGGTGAGCAGCAGCGCGTGGCCTTGGCGCGGGCTTTTGTTGTGCAACCGTCGCTGTTGCTGGCCGATGAACCCACGGGCTCCTTGGACTTCGCCACGGGGGGCGTGATCATGGATTTGATGTTGGACTTGAACCGCGACTTTGGCACCACGCTGGTCTTGGTTACGCACGATCAAGCGCTGGCCGCGCGGTGTCAGCGGCAAATCACCATTGCCTCGGGCCGCGTCGTGGCCGACAGCGGAGCCCAGCCGATAATGGTGGCATGAGCAAAAAAATTCTGTTTGGTTTTCATGCGGTGGGCGTGCGCTTGAAGGTGGCGCCGTCTTCGATTGAGGCGATCTACATCGACCCCAGCCGCCGCGATGCGCGCATGCGCCAGTTTTTGAGCCGCGCCCGTGAAGCCGAGCTGCGCTTGATCGAGGTCCCGGGCGCTCGCCTGGCCCAATTGGCTGGCACCGGCGGCCACCAAGGCGTGGTGGCACAGGTCGACGAAATCGACTTGGCGCGCAGCCTGGACGATTTGCTCGACGATTTGGAGGCGGCGGAGCAAGCGCCGTTGTTGCTGGTGTTGGACGGCGTCACCGACCCACACAATTTGGGCGCTTGTTTGCGCGTTGCTGACGGGGCGGGCGCGCACGCGGTGATCGCGCCCAAAGACCACGCGGCGGGCATCAACGCCACGGTGGCCAAGGTGGCCAGCGGTGCGGCGGAAACGGTGCCTTATTTCATGGTCACCAACCTCGCACGCACCTTGCGCGAGTTGCAAGAGCGCGGAGTCTGGGTGGTGGGCACCAGCGATCAAGCCAGCGCCAGCCTGTATGACATCGACTTCAAGGGCCCGATGGCCTTGGTCTTGGGTGCGGAGGGCGCAGGCATGCGCGCATTGACGGCCAAGACCTGTGACCAGTTGGTGCGCATTCCCATGGCCGGAGCGGTCGAAAGCCTCAACGTCTCGGTGGCCAGTGGGGTGTGTTTGTATGAGGCGGCGCGCCAACGCGCTCAGCCTTGAGTGAGCAAAGGGAGAAACAACATGAAGCGTTTGATCATGGGCGTCGTGGCGCTGGCGGTCTTGGCCGCGTGCACGCAAGAGCAGCAAAACAAGATTGGTCGGGATCTGCAAAACTGGACCGGCACCGATGGCGTCTTGGAGGTCTACATGGGCAACCAAGTGGTGCGTCGCTTTTTGAAAATCGACAAGCTGTCCACGGCTTTGGGGACGGACGACGGACGTGCGCGCAGCTACCGTTATGGCTACGGTGTTTTGGACGAAAACCTCAACGGCGTGGTCGACGCGGGCGAGAAAAAAGTCTATTTCGAGATCTCAGACTTCAGCACGCCTTACGTGTTTTTTGAAAACCCGCGTTGAGTGGGTGGGTGGCGCCGCATGCGCCCAAGGCCGCGCGTTTTCCCGCGCGATCAGGCCAACAGTGCCGACCAAGCTTTGGGCACGACGCCGCCTAAGGCTTGCGTCATCGCTTCCGCAGCGGGTTTGAGTTCCCGCACGAAATCGGTGATGCGTGTTTCGTCGACTCGCGAGCTGGGTGCGGCAATCGCCACCGCACCGCGCGCAAAGCCGCGGGCATCAAAAATCGGCATGGCGGTGCCTGTGACCTCGGCTTCAAAGGTGTCGCGGGTGGTGGCGTAGCCGCTTTGGCGCGCACGCTCGATGTAGGGCGCCAAGTCGTGCGCGTCGTGGGGTGTTTGTGCGGTGACGCCCGTGAACAAACTTTGCGCCAAACGCTCGGCGGACCATTGGGGTTCGCCAAAGGCCAAGCACACCATGCCCGAGGCCGTGGCGTGATAGGGCAGGGTCTCTGAAGGGTCAACAAACACGCGGGTGGCGCGTTGTACCGAGTTGGCCACCGCCACGGTGCTGAGGCCGTCGCCCTGCGCAATCGACACGTGGGCGACTTCGCCGACGCGTTCCACCAGTTGCTGCAAGATGGGTTGCATCAACTCCACCAAAGGAAAGCTGGCCTCGCGCACCTGCGCCAGTGTCAAGACTTGGTAGCCCAGGCGGTATTTGCGGGTGTTGGCGTCTTGCTCCAGGAAACCTTCATCGACCAATGGGCGCAGCAAGCGCAGCGTTCCGGCCTTGTCCAATCCAGCGGCGCGCGCCAAATCCGATAGGCCCCAGTGCGCCTGGTTGACGGTGAAGTGGTGCAGCAGGGCCAGTGCTTTGCGAACGGTTTTCATGGTGCGATTGTGGTGGTGAATCTTGCCGATCGCGGCAGTTTGGGTGACTCAGGGTTTGTCCCAGTGGGCAGGCAACAGGGGTCTCATGATAATTCAGGTTCGTTTAATTTAACCGTCGGTTCAATATTTAAACCGATTGGCGCTCAGGCGCTGCAACCAGGAGACCCTCACCATGAAACCTGTGATCCGTACATTGACCGCTGCTTGCGTGGCCCTG
>JALRFN010000348.1 GCA_023268425.1 Burkholderiaceae bacterium
AGCCGTCACGCCAGCCGCCAGCTGCACTTTGGCACCATCCACCGCAGCCAAGACAATCACTGCTGACTTGAGTTTGTCTTTGAGCTTGTCCATGGTGTCGCGCAAGGTTTTGGCATCAGCCCCTTCCAAGCGCGCCGCCAAAACTTTCAAGCCATTGACGTCCACAGCGGTTTCGGCCAACTCATCGCCTTTCGAAGACGCCAATTTGCCCTTGAGCGCTGCCAACTCTTTTTCCAAAGACTTGATTTGCTCCAAACTGGCGAGCACACGGGCATTGAGCTCAGGCACCGGCGCTTTCAAAGTCGCGGCAGCTTCGCCCACGGTGGCCTCCAAGGTTTGCAGATAAGCCAGGGCATTGGCACCCGTCACCGCCTCAACGCGGCGCACACCCGCGGCGACACCGCTTTCGCTCACCACTTTGAACAAGCCAATGTCGCCGGTACGCTGGACGTGCGTGCCACCACACAACTCACGGCTGCTGCCGATGTCCAGCACGCGCACGGTCTCGCCGTACTTCTCGCCAAACAGCATCATGGCGCCCGTTTGCTGGGCCGACTCGATGTCCATCACCCGCGCTTGGGTGGCGCTGTTGGCCAGCACTTCCGCGTTGACCCTTGCCTCAATCTCACGCACCTGCGCGGCCGTCACCGGGGCGTTGTGCGTGAAGTCAAAACGGGTGCGCTCGGCGTTGACCAGCGAGCCCTTTTGCTGCACGTGATCACCCAAGACCTCGCGCAAGGCCTTGTGCATGATGTGGGTCACCGAGTGGTTGCGCATGGTCGCAGCGCGCTGCGCGGTGTTGACTTGCGCCTGCACGGCGTCACCCACGGCCAGCGTGCCTTCAGCCAGCACACCATGGTGGCCAAACACATCGGCC
The DNA here is from genome assembly GCA_023268425.1 of Burkholderiaceae bacterium. Classification (GTDB taxonomy): domain Bacteria; phylum Pseudomonadota; class Gammaproteobacteria; order Burkholderiales; family Burkholderiaceae_C; genus RS62. The sequence goes on from JALRFN010000348.1 coordinate 878, forward strand.
TTGATCTTTTGCGTGTCCTCGACATCAAACCGCGCAGACCCGCTTTGCAACACCCCCTCGTCACCCACTTGACCGCCGGACTCGGCGTAAAACGGCGTGGTGTCCAAGACCACCACCCCAGTCTCGCCGGCCTTCAATTCGGCCACTGGCGTGCCGTCGCGGTACAAGGCCAACACCTTGGCGCTGGCCGCCAAGTCGTCGTAACCCACGAAGGCGTTGCTCGCTCCGGCGTAGTCCAAGGCTTTGTCCATTTTGAACTTGCCCGCGGCACGGGCTTGGGCCTTTTGTCGGTCCATGGCGGCGTTGAAACCCGCTTCATCCACGCCCACGTGACGCTCACGGCACACGTCGTTGGTCAAATCCAAGGGGAAGCCGTAGGTGTCGTGCAATTTGAAGGCCACATCACCCGCCAACACCTGGGCGCCATCGCCCAAGGCCGCGTCCAAAATGGCCATGCCGTTTTCCAGCGTCTCGAAGAAACGCTCTTCTTCGGCTTGCAAGACTTCGGTGATGCGTTTGGCGTTGGCCGACAAGTTGGGGTAGGCGTCGCCCATCAAGGCCACCAGGTCCGCCACCAGCTTGTGGAAAAACGGCGTTTTTTGACCCAGCTTGTAGCCATGGCGAATCGCGCGGCGAATGATGCGCCGCTGCACATAACCGCGCCCTTCGTTGCTGGGGATCACGCCATCGGCCACCAAGAAGGACGTGGCGCGCAAGTGGTCGGCGATCACACGCAGGCTGGGGTTGGCCAAGTCGGCGCAGCCGGTCTCACGTGCGGCCGCTGCGATGAGCTTGACGAACACATCGATCTCGTAGTTGCTGTGCACGCCTTGCAAGATCGCAGCCAAACGCTCCAGGCCCATGCCCGTGTCCACGCAGGGCGCAGGCAGCGGCGTGACTGTGCCGTCTTCGTGCATTTCGAACTGCATGAACACGTTGTTCCAAATTTCGATGAAACGGTCACCGTCTTCATCGGGACTGCCGGGAGGGCCTCCAGGGATTTCGGGGCCGTGGTCATAAAAGATCTCTGAACACGGGCCACATGGGCCGGTGTCGGCCATCATCCAAAAGTTGTCGCTCTTGTAACGGCCACCTTTGTTGTCGCCAATGCGAATCACGCGCTCTGGCGGCAAGCCAATCTCTTTCGTCCAAATGTCATAGGCCTCGTCGTCTTCTGCGTAGACCGTGGCCAGCAAGCGCTCCGCAGGCAGCTTGTAGACCTCGGTCAGCAACTCCCAAGCCCACTTCAGCGACTCGCGCTTGAAGTAATCGCCAAACGACCAGTTGCCCAGCATCTCAAAAAAAGTGTGGTGATAGGTGTCTTTGCCCACATCGTCCAAGTCGTTGTGCTTGCCGCCGGCGCGGATGCAT
>JALRFN010000354.1 GCA_023268425.1 Burkholderiaceae bacterium
TGGCTGGGCAATGGAGGTTTGCGCGCTGAAGTCGTCCAATACCATCGACGTCGGGCTACCATACCCACTGGGCATGCCTGATAGATTGAAATCTCGATCAAGGTATGGAAAACCCTGAACACCGCGACAACTGCCATGAGAAATGCCATTGAACTGCGCCACCTGCGCTACTTTGTTTGTGTTGCCGAAGAAGGCAACATCGGCCGCGCTGCGTTGCGTTTGCACATTTCGCAGCCCCCGCTGACCCGGCAAATCCAACAACTCGAAGACCACAGGGGTGTGCAGTTGTTTCGCCGCAGCAACCGGGGGGTGGAACTCACCGATGCGGGGCGCGTGCTGTACGACGACGCGCGTGACATCTTGGGCATGACCGAGCGCGCGGTCGAGCGCTCCAGCCAGGCCGCGCTAGGCCTGCTGGGCCGTGTCGACGTGGCGATCTTTGGCTCGGGCATCTTTGGCGCCATCCCCAAGCTGATGCGCAATTTCCGCGAGACCCACCCCGACGTCAGCTTGTTTTTCCACAACATGGTCAAAGAGGAACAAATCGACGCGCTGCGCCACCGCCGCATCTCGTTGGCGTTCAACCGCCTGATGCGCCCCATCGATGGTTTGATCAGCGAGCCCTTGTTGACCGAGTCGATCTACGTTGCAGCCCCCTCAGACAGCGCCTTGGCCAGCGCCGAGGTGGTGCACCTGCGCGAACTCGAAAACGTGCCCTTGGTGTTGTACCCCACTGGGGCGCGGCCCAGCTTCATCGACCGCGTGCACCAGATGTGCCGGGCGCAGAACTTTTCACCCGTGGTGGCCCAAGAGGTCGGCGATGCCGTGCACGCGCTGGCCTTGGTGGCCTCGGGTTTTTCCGCCACCTTGGTGCCGCAATCGGCCACCAATTTGGCCTTTCCAGGCATCGTCTACAAGCCCTTGCAACAGGACCCACCAGCGGGCGTGGACTTGTGCTGCATTTACCGCGCGGACGACGAATCGCCGATCTTGCAAGCGCTGCTCAAGTCCATGCGCCAAGCCGCGCGCGACCCGGCCTTCACATCGACCTGAGGCCACGCGCACATGCGGGCTGGGTATGGCGGCGCTGCGTTCAAAGGTATTGGCCGCGCTGCGTGAACCCGGGCAACATGCGCGCCAACGCGCGGTACCCCCTCGCGCACCACAGGGCAGAGGCTTGAAACACCAGATTTGCATCCAAGACAGCGGCGAACACTACGCCTGCGGCGAGCACAAAAGCCTGCTGCTGGGCATGGTCGCGCTGGGCAAAAAGGGCATCCCGGTGGGGTGCCGCAGCGGCGGCTGTGGCGTGTGCAAGGTGCAGGTGCTTGCGGGCCAGGTACAAACCCAAGTCATGAGCCGTGCCCATGTCAGCGCCGGAGAACAAGCCCAAGGTGTGGTCTTGGCCTGCCGCGCCAGCCCACGCAGCGACGTCACCTTGTCGGTCATTGGCCAGTTGCGCAAGCGTTTCAAGCCGCCGGGTTGAGGCGGTGTGGCCCTCGTGGAACACGAGCAGCCTCGGCATTCAGCAAGGTGGGTGTTTGATGGCTGCGCATGCTCGATCAAAGCGACGCGCATTCGGCCAAGTCGTTCCAAACCTCCTGGCGATGGATCAAGCCCTGGATCAATTCAAAGCGATCGATGAAGCGTATGCCGTCGAAATGACGGCCATCGGGCCAGACGCCAGCCAATCGGCCGCGGCAATAGACGACGCTGACATCGCCTTGCCATGATTGCTCCCAGGCCAAGTCGTGTTTCTGAACGTGCCGGTAGCGCGCCTGCGCCCAGGGCAACAGCTCGGTCAAGCGCGTCATGACCTTACCACCCGGAAAAATCATGGTGAACCCAGATGCCAGGTATTTTTGTGCGCCGTCCAAGTCGCGTGCCTGCATGGCGCTGAGGTAAGCCTGGACGACCGCTTGGGCGTCCGGCAGGGCTGCGTTACCGCCGCCTGCGTGCAAGACGCGGGCGTCACGTCGGTAGCTGCTCACGGTTTGTACGTAGGTGGTGGTGCCCGCTTCAGTCGCCGGAATCACAGATCGCACCGCATCCGACACGCGACCAATCAAGCGCGCTTGTGTCTCGTCGTCGTAGCCTTGGAGCAGGGTGATTTGAGTCACGGGCATGGTTTCACTCCAAGTTCTTGGCGTCGTATCGTTGGGCGTGGGCGAGCAGCTCAGGTGTGCCAATCACTTCATTCAGTTGGTCGAAGTCCAACATCTTTTCGCGCCATGGTTTGGTGGACTGGTGCTGGTGCAAGCTGGCGAAATAAGCCTGCATGCCATGGGCCAGCGCACGCACCGTGCCGCCCGGAAAGATCACCAAGCGAAAGCCCAAGTCTCCCAAGGCATCCGCCGACATGATGGGCGTTTGACCGCCTTCAACCATGTTGGCCAACAGGGGGATGCGTGCGGCAAAGGCTTGGGCCGCTTGGGACAACTGCGCGTCACTGCGCAAAGCCTCGATGAACAAGGCGTCGGCACCGGCTTGCACATAGGCCTCGGCGCGTTCCAAGGCCGCTTCCCAGCCATCGACGGCCACGGCGTCGGTGCGGGCCAAAATCAGGGTGTCCTCGCTGCGGCGAGCGTCCAGGGCGGCCTTGATTTTGCCGACCATTTCAGCGGTGCTGACCAAACGTTTGCCGTTGAGGTGGCCACAGCGTTTGGGGAAGTCTTGATCTTCCAACTGAATCATCGCCGCACCGGCTTGTTCCAAGCCGCGAACGGTTCGCTGCACGTTGATCGCGTTGCCAAAGCCCGTGTCGGCATCCACGATCACGGGCAAAGCGACGCGATCGGTGATGCGTCGCAACACGTCGACCACCTCAGAATAAGTGGTCAAGCCCACATCCGATCGCCCCAGCGCGGTGTAGGCAATCGATGCACCGGATAAGTAAAGGCCCTCGAACCCGGCTTGCTCTGCGAGCAGCGCGCTCAAGCCGTCGTAAACCCCAGGGCACAACAGTGCGCCCGGCTGTTGCAAGCGTTGTTTCATGCGCATATGGATCTTTCTTGGAAGATGTCTTGTGCGGCCAGCCACGCGCCCGCCATGGCACTGAGCAAGCCGTTGCCCGACAGGTAGCCGCTCACGTCTGGACCCGAGACGCCACGCGCGGCGCCGCCGGCGGCCCACAAGTTGGGGAAGGGCTTGCCCCCCGCGCTGCAGACCCTGGTGTGTGCGTCGATCGTCAAGCCGCCTTGGGTGTGGAACAAAGCTCCGGTGACGCGCACGGCGCACAATGGCCCTTGCAGTTTTCGCTGGAAGTGGCGCCCAAACGCGTCGGGGCCATCCAAGGGCCAGCTCAAACTCTCCAGCAAAGCCGATACCGGCACGCCCAGGCGGGCGGCCAAGTCAGGCGCCCCCTCGGCATGGATCACACCGCCCGCTTGCTGCAACTCGACAAAGTCGGGGAAGCCCTGCGCCAGCTGCAACACAGCCTGATCAAAGACACACCAAGCCAGCGCGTCGGGTTGTGCCACCACTTGCTCGGCGGCTTCGGAATAGCCGAGCGTTTCGTTGTGAAAGCGTTCCCCTTTGACATTGATTTGCACGCCGCCTTCTATCATCAAAGCCCAAGTCACCAAGGCCCCGTGGGGCATGGCCCACGAGCCATGCCCCTGGTAAGCCGTCATGTCAGCCAAGCCCGCCCCCAGGTCCATGCCCCATCGCACGGCGCTGCCGTCGTTGCCCACATGCCCAGCGAACAGCGCTTGGCTCATTTGCGGCACGTGTTGTTGGATCAATTGCGCATCGCCGCCGTAGCCATTGCACGCCAACAACACGGCGTCGCAAGCCAGCGACTCGCGGCTGCCGTCGGGGCGCTGCAGGCCGACACCGTGCACCCGCTTGTCTTGGTCGACGAACAAATCCACCACGCGCGCGTGCGTGACCAGCGTGATGCCCAAGCCCTCGGCACGCCGCAGCAAGCGCTGGATCAGCGCTTGGCCCTGCCGTTGGGGCAGGCTGTGCATGCGCCGGGCGCGGTGGCCGGGGTAAAGAAAGCCGTCCAGGATCTCCCAATCAAAACCATGACGCTGCTGCAGCACGTCAAGCGCGGGCACCACGGCGTGAGCATAGGCCTCGACCAGGTGTGGGGCGGCTTGTCCATGGGCTTTGCTTTGGATGTCGGCCATGAAGTCGGGGATGCTGTCGCGCACCCCTGCGGCCTGCTGCGCAGCGGTAGCTGCGGCGGGAATGAAGCCGGAAGACAGCGCGGTGGAACCGCTGGGCTGGGCGTCACGCTCCAACACCCACGCCTCGACGCCCAAGTCGTGCAGGTGGATGGCGGCGCTCAAGCCGCAGGCACCGCCCCCGACGATCACCACGGGCACATGCACATCGGTGTGCAGGTCTTTGGCGTCACGTATGGCCGTCATGAGGCTCGCACCCACTCATCGATGCCTGTGACACGAGCCACGGTGGCCATGTCACGCAAGGCCGTGTCGTGGACTTCGGGTTTGAACGCCGCGCAACCGTCGGCGACCACGACGGTCTCGTAATCGCGCATGTGGGCATCTCGCACCGTGCTGGCCACGCCGCCGTTGGTGACAATGCCGGCGACCAGCACCTGGTGCACGCCAGCGCGGCGCAACACCCAATCCAATTGGGTGTTGAAAAACGCCGAATAAGCCACTTTCTGCACCGCCACATCCACCCAGGGCTGCAGCGCGTCGACGCAGGCTTGGCCGCGGCTGCCGGGCGCGAAATCACCGCGTTGCAAAAACGGCCGCAGTTGGCGCAGGTGCGGCGAAATCATGGGTTCGCCTTGTGCGTCTGGCCACAGGGTGAATTGGCTGGCGACGACCATGCCACCTTTGGCCTTGACCGCGTGGATCAGTGGCAGCAGGGCGTCGGGCAGGGCTTGGGCGGCGGGGTTGGCGCAGCCGCCTCGCGCGTAAGCACCCTCGGGATGCAAAAAGTCATTCTGCAGGTCAATCAAGACCAAAGCGGTGCTCATGCGTGGTCCTCCGATGCGCGCAGGACCAGATTGCCCAGGGCGTCTACAGTGGCGCTGAATCCGGGCTCTAACCACACGGTGGTGTCGGCTTGCTCGAAGATGGCCGGTCCGTGAACCTGGGCCCCCACGGGCAGGCTCAAGCGGTCAAAGCGTTGCGCCGTGACCCACTGGCCTTGGACATAAACCGCCTGCGTGCCCAGGGGCTCTGGCATGGTGGTGCTGATTGGCGCCAACACCGAGAGGTCGAATTTGGGTCGCACCCCGATCAGTGAGTAGCGCAAATTCATCACGCGAATCACCAAGCCATTCAAGACCCGACCAAAGGCCGCATGGTAAGTGTCCTCAAAGGCTTGCTGCACCGCTGGCACTGACAAATCGGCCCAGGTGATGGGCACTTGCACCGTGTGCGTCTGCCCCAGGTACAGCATGTCGAGTGAAATCTCATCGCGCACGCTCGAAAAGGCCACTCCTGCGGCGTCGAGTCGCGCTTGGCAGCTTTGCTGTAAGGACTTGAGTTCGCACGTCAAGGCCTCAAAGTCGACCTGGCCCAGCACTTGATTCAGGGTTTGTACAGTGTCGTGCCGCATGTCCGCGATGACGCAGCCCAGCGCCGATGTGACGCCCGGGTAACGAGGCACTAAACCGGTGGAGACCCCGACTTCGGCCATCATGGCACAGACGTGTAGTCCGCCACCGCCACCAAAAGGCATGTAGGCAAATTGGCGCGGATCGTGGCCGCGTTCGATGGACACCAAGCGCATCGCACCGGCCATGCGCGCATTGGCCACGGTCAAGATCGCTTCGGCCGCTTGCAATACGTCCAAGCCCAGTGGCTTGGCGACATGGGTCTCGATGGCTTGTTGGGCCAGCGCCAAGTCCAAGGTGCCCAAGGCGCCGCCGCCCAGAGGCCGTTCGGCGCTGATGCGGCCCAGGACCACATTGGCATCGGTCACCGTGGGCTTGTCGTTGCCTCGGTTGTAGCACGCTGGGCCGGGGCGACTGCCTGCAGATTCCGGGCCCACTTGCAGCATGCCGCTGGCGTCGACGTGGGCAATCGAACCACCCCCCGCACCGATGGTTTCGATTTGGATCATCGGCGAGCGCACGATGAGTCCAAAGTCGATGCTGGTTTGCGCGGCCAAGGCCGCTTGGCCTTGATCGATCAACGAGACATCGAAAGACGTGCCACCGATGTCACCCGTGATCACCT
>JALRFN010000367.1 GCA_023268425.1 Burkholderiaceae bacterium
CGTCGCTATGCACCATTGAGCAGCCCTGGAACGTGCTGGCCGCGTTGTTCCTCCTTTCTGGCAGGAAGCCGCGTCGTCACGCCTTGCCGGTTCATCCCAGGACCGCCCACTGGGGCGCATCCAACCGCCGGATTTAGGTTCACCGGGCTTGCCCGGTAGACGTGCTGCCGGGCCCACTCGCACGCGCCACCGTCGTGTCAACCACACCCTCATTCGCCACCGGCTTGGCGCCGATGGGCCACCCACCACTGCCGCGTGTGGGCCAGCCAACCCCGCCGGTGCCAGCGCCAACACAACAAGCCGCCGCGCAGCGCTTCGTCCAAGATGTAGGCCATCCAAATGCCCGGCAGGCCCAAGGCGTGACCCAAGACATAAGACCCGGTGCCCAAGACCAGGACCAGGGACACCATGGCGGAGCTGGCGGCGAACACCCCGTCATTGCTCGCGCGCAAAGCGCCGTTGAGGATCAAATTGGCCACCCGCGCCAATTCCAGCGCGACCGACATGGCCAACAGCCACTGTGCAGTGCGCACGATGCCGGGGTCTTGGGTGAACACGCGCATGATCCACGGCGCCGCGACTGCGGCCAAGACCGCCAAGCTGCCAGACGCGATCAAGCCATTGCGCATGGCCTTGCGCACCAAGGCGTCGGCCTGATTCAATTGGCCGGCGCCCACCAAGCGACCCACCATGATCTCGGTGGCCCAACCAATCGCCAAGCTGGTCAGCAAAACAAACTTCAGCGTTTGCAACACATAGGCTTGGGTGGCCAAAGCCTCGACGCCCAAAGTGGCCGCAGTCGACAAGGACACCATGAAGCCCAAGCGATAGACCGCCTCCAGCGACGCGCCCGGCGCCCCGACCTTCAGTACTGGCCCCATCAAGTCAACGCGAAAGCGCCACCAGTGCGCGCGCGTGAGCGCCATGTCCAAGCGCCCATGCCACATCCACAGGTGCAAGCCCACGCCCAAGACCCGGCTGGCGAAAAAGGCCAAGACAAAGCCCAACAAGCCCAGGCCTTCCCAAGCCCCCACGCCGCCCATCAACGGCCAGGCCAGCGCAGCATGCGTGAGGTGCATGGCCACCGTGATCGCCAACGAGGCCTTGACGCGCAAGTGCGCGCGCAGCACCGCCCCCATGCTGAGGTTGTAGGCCTCTAGCCACAGGGCGGGTGCCAGCACCCACAGGTAAGGCAAAGCCAGCGCGACCACGGCTGCGGGGGCGTTCAATACCGACAACATTTGGTGCCGAAACACCCAAAGCACCAAGGTCGACAAGCCCCCCAGCCATGTGGCCACCGCCAAGGCGCTGGTGGCGGTGGCTTTGGCTTTGAGTGGGCGATCCGCGCCCAACAACTGTGTCACCGTGACGCCCACACCAATCGACAGCACGCGAAACACCACGACCACGGTTTCTTGCACTTGCTGCATGACGCCCAAAGTGCCAGCCGCCGCATCCGAATGGCGCGCGGCCAACCACAGGCCCAACAAGGCCACCAACATGCCCAGCAAAAATTCAAAAAAGATGGGGACCGCCAACCGATTCAGGCGGGGTCGCAACAGCGGATTCATGCCCAGCGCCTCCCAGACGCGCATTCAACGCTGCGCATCATGCGCGCAAGTGCAGGTCTTGGTTGGCGCCTTCAGCATCTTTTGTATGCGCGATGCGCGCGCGCAACAGCCCAGGCGCGGGCCGTTCCTGTGCGGCGGCGCGCAAGCATCTGAGCGCGACACGCTCAGAGGTGTTGCCGCGCCCAACGCAGCAAATCGGCTTGGCCCATGGCGCCCGGTTGGCTGGCCACCATGCGCCCACCTTTGAACACCGCCAAGGTGGGGATGCTGCGGATTTGGTAGCGCGCCGCCAAGGCCTGAGCCTCTTCGGTGTTGACTTTGGCCAAGCGCATGTGCGGCTCCAACTGCGCGGCGGCCGCCTCGAAATGCGGCGCCATCATGCGACAGGGGCCGCACCAAGGGGCCCAGAAGTCGACCAAGACCGGCAGGTCGCTCTTGGCGATGTGTTTGTCGAAACTCTGCTCGTTCAGCGCCACGGGATGGGCCTCGAACAAAGACTCCTTGCAACGCCCACAGTGCGCCTGCGCGCCCAAGTCCGTGCGTTGCACGCGATTGGTGGCATGGCAGTGGGGGCAAACAACGTGGACGGCTTCCGACATGGCAAATCTCCGACTGGGTACTCTGCGGGGTATATGAGCCCGACCCGCCAGACTTCAAGCCCCGCTCAAGTCCAGTGCCAAAACAAACGCTCCACCACCGTGAGCGCGGCCGTGATCACCAATGCTGAGCCCAGCGGCAATACCCACTCGCGGCCAAAGGTGCGAAAACGCCAATCCAGCGGCAAACGACCCAAACCCAGACGGTGCATCCACGGCCAGGCCCACTGAAACACCATGAGCGCCAGGGTCACGAACAGCAGCCAGCGCAGCACGTCCCAGCCTCAAAGCGTGTGCGTGCGATCGCCGCGCGCAAAACCAATGTCAGGCGCGGCTGCCGCGTCGGCTTCGGGCGCGACCACCAAAACCTTGAACAACTCACCCATCTCGTGTTCGTGGATCAGCTTCAAGGCGGCGGCTTGCTCGGCCACCCCCACGCTGGGCAACAAGTCCACCAAACCGGCTTCGAGCAAGAAGCTGCCTTGGCTGGTGTAGCCGACCACGGCCAAACCCGCGGCTTGAGCCGCCAGTGCCATGGCGGTGAAGTCGACGTGGGCGGTGATGTCTTTGTTGCCCACATCACGCAAAGGCTCAGGGTCACTCTGGTGCCCTTGATGGCACATCAAAGTGCCGCCAGCGCGTTGCGGGTGGTAGTACTCGTGCTCCGGAAAACCGTAGTCCATCAAGCAAGCCACACCACGGTGCAGCACCCGCCCCAACTCGCGCATCCAAGCCTCGGCTTGGGGTGCGATTTCGGTCAAGTAATCGTGCTCACCCGCTGGTGCCACTGGTGGCCGCAACGCGGTCGGACGGTCACTCCATTGCAAGTGACCACCCACATCAATCACACCACGTTCATGCCAAGCACCCGCCACACGGTGCAAGAGCTTGACCGGCATCGCATCCAAGACCTCGTTGCCCAAGACCACGGCGTTCAAACGCTGCGGCCAGGCGTCGGCCCACTGCACGACCTCTCCAAACGGCGCCAAGCGCTGGGCTTGCACACCACGCAAGGCGCCCGAGACTTCCATGATCACGTAGCGCTTGACCCGCCCGCTGGCCGGGCCACAGCCCAGGCGGTCCAACTCGGCCAAAAGCTCTGCCGCCAAAGCCCCGCGACCCGCACCAAACTCCCAGATGTCCTCGACGCCGCTGTGCGCCATCCACGCTGCCACCGCCCGCGCCAAGCTGCGCGCAAACAGCGGGCTCAACTCAGGCGCGGTGACAAAGTCCGAACCGTCTTGTGGGCCAAGGCCCAGCAAGGGGCGCGGCGCCGCGTAGTAGCCCACACCGGGTTGGTAGAGAGCGATGTGCATCGCGGCATCAAAAGGCAGCCAACCGCCCGCCTCGGCGATGGCCTGGCACAAGGCCCCATGCGCAGGCCCCAGGGGGGAAGTCGATACACTTGTCGTTGGATTCACCCCCGTATTGTCTGACATGAACACCCCCTCTAGCGGCCCTCGCCGCGTCGCCCTGATCACTGGCGCCGCACAGCGCTTGGGCAAGGCCACGGCTTTGCACTTGGCCACGCACGGCTGGGATGTGGCCATCCATTGCGCCACCTCGCTGGAGGCCGCTGAGCAAACCGCTGCGGAGTGCGCCCGACTGGCCCCTCAAGGGCGATTCGATGTGTTTGTCGCCAAACTGCACGACGCCGCTGCGGTGCAGCGTTGCTTCGCCAACGTCGAACAACACTTTGAACGCGTGGATGCGGTGATCAACAACGCCTCGCGCTTTGAACTCGACACCGCCTTGGACATTGGCGCCGAGAGTTTTGACGCGCATTTGCGCACCAACACTTTGGCGCCCGTGCTGTTGGCACAAGCCTTGGCCAAGCACCTTCAACTGCGTGAGGCCAAGGGCGTGGTGGTCAATTTGCTCGACCAAAAACTGCACAACCTCAACCCCGATTTCTTTTCGTACACGCTGTCCAAAGCAGCTTTGGAGTGCGCCAACACCATGCTGGCCCAAGCACTGGCGCCGCAGCTGCGCGTGGTCGGCGTGGCACCGGGCTTGACGCTTAAGAGCCACATGATGAGCGACGCCGACTTTGCTGCCTTGCACCAGCAAGCGCCGCTGGGCCAATCGTCGCGCCCTGAGGACATCGTCAGCGCGATTGATTTTGCGCTGAACAACCCCGCCATCACGGGCACCACCCTGGTCGTCGATGGCGGTCAACACCTGGCGGCGATGAGCCGCGATTTTTCCTTGATGACCTCTGGGTCCTGAGACGCCATGCGCCCTTCCTTTGGCAACCAAATTCTGAGCCTGACCGGGCTGCGCTTCACGGCCAACCTGGGCATTCTCGACCACGAAAAAACGACACCGCAACCCATTCAAGTGGACGCCCAACTCAATCGCGGCCCACAGGCCTTGTTGCCGACTGATGACGACATCCACAACGTCTTGGACTACCGGCGTGTGCGTCAAATCATCATCGACGAGTGCACGGCCGAACACATCAATTTGTTGGAAACCATGATTGGCCGCTTGTCGCACCGCTTGATGTCGCTGCCTGGCGTCTTGGGCGTGCGCGTCAAGATCGCCAAGCTGGAGATATTCGATGACTGCGAAGTCGCCATCCGCATGGAGGCTGGCCAATGGTGAACCTCGCCACCAACCCCACACCGCCGACCAACCCGCGTGAGCGCAAGCTCGCCCACGAGAACAACAAGCTGGAAAAACGCCTGAGCCGCTTGGTCGGCCAAGCCATCGGCGACTTCAACATGATCGAAGCGGGCGACCGGGTCATGGTGTGTTTGTCGGGCGGTAAAGACAGCTATGGCTTGTTGGACATTTTGCTCAAACTGCGCGCCCGCGCCCCGATTGACTTCGACATCATCGCGGTCAACCTCGATCAAAAACAGCCTGGCTTTCCAGCCGATGTGCTGCCCAACTACCTGCGTGCGTTGGGCGTGCCTTTTCACATCGAAACCCAAGACACCTACAGCATCGTCAAGGAAAAAGTGCCAGAAGGCAAAACCATGTGCAGCCTGTGCTCGCGCCTGCGCCGTGGCATTTTGTACAACGTGGCCAGCCGTATGGGCGCGACCAAAATTGCGCTGGGCCACCACCGCGACGACATTCTGCAAACGCTGTTGCTCAACATGTTCTTTGGCGGCAAGCTCAAGGGCATGCCGCCCAAGCTCAGCAGCGACAACGGCGAACACGTAGTCATTCGGCCCTTGGCCTACGTGGAAGAAAAAGACTTGGTGCGCTGGGCCGAGGTGCGCGAGTTTCCGATCATCCCCTGCACCTTGTGCGGCAGCCAAACCGATTTGCAGCGCCAACAAATGGGCGACATGTTGCGACTGTGGGAGAAACAGTTCCCCGGACGTGTGCAGTCCATGTTTCGTGCATTACACAACGTCGTGCCCAGTCACTTGATGGACCAGCGTTGGTTCGACTTTCAAAATGTCAAAGCCAGCGGTCACGCCAGCGAAGACGGCGACACGGCTTTTGACCACACACCCGTCGCGTCGGCACAGACCATCCAGTTCTTCTCGTCAGATTGAGCCCGCCATGCGCCTCGCCGCCTTGTTGACCACGCTTGTTTTCAGTCTGCTGCTGGGCGCCTGCAGCAGCGTGCGCCTGGTCGACACCGAGGTGCGCTCTTTCGCCGGGCCAACGACTGAGAAGAGCCCCCAGCACTACCAAGTGGAGCGCTTGCCATCGCAACAAACCAAGGCTTTTGATGCCATTGCGCAAAGCGTTGAGCAAGCACTCGCCGTTCATGGCCTGAAGGCGGTTGCCAGTGGCGCCGCCTTGAGCCTGCAAATCGAATACAGCGAACGCCAGCAAGACCACGCGCCCTGGGAGACCCCGCGCTCGCCGTTTTGGGGCAGTTTTTGGTTGGGTAACAGCGGGCGGGGCCTCAACCTGGGCCTTCAATTCCCACCCACGCCGCGGCCTTGGTTTGAACGCGAATTGCATCTGGTGCTGCGGCGCCTCAGTGACCGCGCCGTGGTGTTTGAAACCCGCGCCCGACACGACGGCATTTGGTCAGACACTGCAGCCGTGTTGCCTGCCATGTTGGAGGCCGCCTTGCGCGACTACCCCAAGGGGCACCCTGAGGCACAGACCATTCACATCGACATCCCCCGCTGAGGCAAGCCCATGCAAGT
>JALRFN010000381.1 GCA_023268425.1 Burkholderiaceae bacterium
GACGTTGCGCGGTGCGCGGGGCCACACCAAAGCGCCTGCCGATGTCGTACCAACGCCAGCGCTCGGCCCGCATCCACACCAGTTTTCGCTGCTCAACACCCAGGCACTGCACCCAGCGCATAGCCTCAAGCATGCGATCGACGTCCATGGGCGATGGTGGAAACCGCACCGGTGGCGCATCTTCGCCAGCCATGCGTTCGTACTCCGATCGTGCAAACGCAGGCCACACGTTGAAGTAGCCCTGCACACGAACCGGCGGCAGACGGTGGGCCGTGCGCGCGGCCTCACCCAGCCGGTTGGCCACATCCTCGGTGGTCCACTGCGCAGTCGTCTTGAGCTTCGTTGTCGCAGTCATCTCACACCTCCGCCTCATGCGTGTCTTGCGTCTCAACGGCCCAGTGCAACAACGCCAGGGCATCTGCCTGGTTGTCATCGACCACATCGTGACCACGTGAGCACATGGCAGCGATCACCTCGGTCTTGCCAGCGTTACCCTTACCGGTGGCGTGCTTCTTGATCGTCCCAACGGGTACACCTTGGTACGGGATGTTGTGGTGCTCACACCAACTGGTGAGCGTGGCCAACAGGCCGCCGTAGACGTGGGCGGCGTCCACCCCAGCGTGACGCCTGACCTCCTCGAAGTACACGGCGTGGATGTCACCGACCGCCTGATGCAACTCGGACAGCCAGCGTTTGAAACGCAAGTAGCGCATGCCGCCGCCCTCGAAGCGCTGAGGCCTGAACGACTGCGTGCCGCTGTTGATGAGGCCTTCTCGATCACGCAAGGCCCAGCCTGTCTGGGTGCCAAGGTCCAGCGCCAAAATGGTTTGATCAGCCATGGACCTTCCTCCTGCGAATGGGCCGATACCTGCCTCCGGCAACAAGCCTGCCTGGGGACTTGTGCTTGTCACACCGGCGATTCACGTGATAGATCCCCATGCCGGTTGTTTGGACAAAGGGTTGACCGCAATCGGCAAAATGGCTTTGCCAGGTGAGAAGGCGACTATGCTGACCGTCCTTTCGCACATAGGGCTCAGATCTGATGAGCACATACCTTTGGCCTTGATAAACAAACGCATGGCCAGGAACCGGTGGTTGGGTGAATCGAATCGGCTTCATGACACCACCTCTACACACCCATCCAGACCGAGCCGCTCAACCGGGGAAAAATAGTCGTGCCCCCCAGCGCAAGCGTGGGGGCAACGACTACCCCGTAGGGGGGGACTCTGCATGCAATCTTCTTTTTCAGCGTAATACGTTGATTTGATTGAATAATTTCTCTGCAATCTGGAAGTTTGCAGCCAGTCTGCAATGCAAACTACAAGTGGAGTTAAATCGTTGTTTTTGCTTAATATTTGTTTGCAGGTAGATTGCAGTTTGCAGCAATCTAGGCCAGATTGCAGACTTTTTTGACTGCATTTTTCGATGGATTTCATTGCTCAACCTCCTCGTGATAGATCCATGTTTCGGGGTCCTCAACAGGCAGCACGGCGCCGGTTTGAGGGCACTTGTAATGGGTGGGAACAACGCGCATGGACACCACAGGAACTTCGCCCGTGTCGCCGTTTGGCTCATCCCCTTTCAGGTTCAAAACCATGTCCTCAACGCACATGTAGCCGAACTTGCTGCGCCGAAATCCGGGAAGGCCGTAGTCCTGCGGATTGCGAAAGAACTTGATATCGCCCTTGGTGGTCAACACCGACAAACGCTCATTGATGGTTCGTGCCGCACCCAAGCCAACCTCGCCTTCAAAGGCTTCAGCAAACTGGTTCGTCGTGTAAACACGACCGTCTGCAGCACCGTCGAAAATCAACTGCTGAATCAAACTTCGTTTGCGATCCCGTTCGGAATCCAGCTTCTCGCCATGGGTCTGTCCCACCAGCCGTTGCGCCGCCTTGACCTCCTGCCACTCGCCCTTGACCTTGTCCACATACATGTTGGGCAAGGCCGGTCCGTTGCGCAGCTCGTAGATGAGCTCACGTGTGGTGCGGCTCTCATCGGGCCGGTAGAGCAACATGCCAGTGCTGTAAAAGCCACGCAGGCTGGACGCGCCCGAGAAGGCCTGAAACGGGTCTTCCTCAAACATCTTCTTGGTCAGCTTCCTGGTGTGGTGGGCCAGGATCACACCGGCGTTCGGGTTGACCATTTGACGCAGCTTTTCGATGCGGTTTTTCAGGAAGAACAACATCGCACCGTTGTCGTTTTCGCCGCCAATGTCGCCGCCGTCGAACACGTTGCGAATCGGGTCGACCACGATCACGTCTGGCAGCTCCCCATCAAAGCACTGCTTCATCGCCTCGATCACAAGTGCCAGGCCCTCATCGTCCAAAATCATGTTCAGCTGCGGCGTGGCGACAAAGTTCTTGCGCGCATCAGCCATGCGGTGGGCTGGCAACTTGATCGCTTTGAGACGTTCACGCAGGTAGTGGTACTGCACCTCAGATTGCAGGTAGAACACGCGCAAAGGGCGAGATGGCACCAGCCCCAAGAACTTGGCGCCTGCCGAGGCGTGCACCAGCCAGGACAGCAGGAAGTCGCTCTTGCCCACCTTGGGCGCACCGCCAAAGACCAAGAGGCCGCCGGGCGTGAGCACGCGTGGGGCAATCAGATCTTCTGGTGGCTCACTGTCGTCATCCAGAAACTCACCCAAGGTGTAGGTGGGCAGTTCGCTGGCGGCCAGCTTGATTTCATGACGGTTGGCAGTCTGCAAGAATGCAAC